>JAMPYA010000113.1 GCA_023700885.1 Flavobacteriaceae bacterium | reverse complement strand
TTGTCTCTATTTTACAGTAAAAACTTTGCTCCGGAAGGTCCCAATTATTTTCATTATGCTAATAATCAATTTGACCAATGGTATGAAAAATCTTTTACAATTACCGATGATGTTGAGCGTAATTTACTCTATAAAAAAATGGATAGTTTAGTGATGAGTACTGCTCCTATTGTGCCGTTATATTATGATGAGGTTATTAGATTTACTCAGAAAAATATTGAGGGTTTAGGAATCAATCCAATTAACTTACTTAATTTGAAAAGGGTAAAAAAGAATTAAAGTTCCATTCTTGCCATTATCGGGAAATGATCAGAAAATTTAATATTATAGGTTTTAAATTGATTAATTTCTATAGTTTCATCAATTAATAAATAATCAATTCTTAGTGGAAAAGGGTAGTTAAAAGTTTTACCAAATCCACTACCATGTTCTTCAAAAGCATCTTTTTTACCTTTTTTCATTTCTCTATAAACCCAAGAAAACTGTGTGTTATTAAAATCGCCACTAATAATAGTTTTATAAGGAGATTGCTTTTGATGCTCTAAAATTAAATTTGTTTGCGCTACTTGTTTTTTAAATGCTTTTTCAAAACGTCTGCGTAAATGATCAGAATCCTTTTCACCAAAATTTTCTTTTAGCGGATTTATTTTCAATGATTCTAAATGAATATTATAAACTCTTATCGTGTCTTTTTTAATAACTATATCAGCAAAAATGGCATTATTACCACTGAATTCGAAATTTAACGAACCCGAATTAATGATTTTATACTTAGAAAAAATTGCTTGTCCAATTTTAGATCTATCCTGATTTGTTTTGATATAATTATAAGTATAAGCGATGTTTTTCTTTTCAGATGCATGATATTCTTGCAGACACAAAATATCGGGGTTTTCAGTGTTGATAAAAGAAATGATTTTTGAGTTGATGGTTTTATCATCAATCCATTGATATAAATTAAACATTCTAACATTGTAGTTCATTATGGTAACTCCAGAATTGTCAATTTCAACTGTTTCATCAGCAATTTTATATAATGAATTGATATATTTAAATCCGATTAGCAACACCAAAATAGAAACTATAAATTGTTTCTTAAACTTGATCATCCAAAATAAAGCAAAAGCAACGTTTGCAAAAATTAATAAAGGAACTGCTAAACTAATAATTGCAATTTTTTCATATTTTTCAGGAGAGAAAAAGGGTAGAAAATACGATAATACAAGCGAAAAAGCCATCAAATTATTGATGATAAATAAAATTTTATCTACAAATGACAGATTTTTCATGCGGTTAAATTACTATTTATTTTCCTTGTTTAAATAAAAATGATTTTTCTTCCTGAGTCAATGAATCATAACCAGATTTGCTAATTTTATCTAAAATAGCATCTATTTTTAATTGCTTTTCTTGTTCAACACTATTTGTGTCATTTTTCTTTTGATATTGTTTATGTATCGTTTTTAAGTTAGATTTTTTGGGTGTTTTTTTAATTTTAGAGAACTTAACAAAGTCATTCCAATTAAATTTATTTAACTGAAAAATTACATAAAAATATCCAATTAAAGCACCTCCAATATGAGCGACAGCTCCACCAAAATTATCTGTTGTTAATTGTAAAAAACTTAAACTAACCCATATAGCTGCTAAAACCAAAATTTTGACATCACCAAATAAGAGTAATCTTATTTTATAGTGCGGGATTTTGGTTGCAACAGCAACAAATAAAGCAGTTACGGCTCCAGATGCACCTACTAATATACTGTTTGAATTGATAAAATAACCTACAAATATGAATAAAATACTAGATGAAAATAGTCCGTAGAAATATAAATAGATAAGTTGTTTTTTGTTGAAAAATGTATTAAATAAATCTCCTATATAATACAAAATCAACAAATTAGAAAATAAGTGAAAAAAATTATTGTGAATAAATGCGTAAGTAAATAATGACCATGGTTTTAAAAATAGTGAATTATAATCAGCATGAATAGCAAACCATTTCATAAAAAAAGATTTTGCAAATAGTGTGATTAAAAATAAGATGCTATTTAAAATTAATAGCTTCTCAATGATTGAACTATGCTTAATTTTTAAAAGGATGCTATTAAAGATATTCATGTATTACAAATCCCAGCGTTTAAATTGATTTCTTTTCCAATACCACATAATAATGTAACCAATAATTGCTCCACCAACGTGGGCAAAGTGAGCAATTCCTCCTCCAAAAATGGAGAATCCTGTTACTCCAGAAAATAAATCAAGACCTACGATAACAGGTATAAAATATTTAGCTTTAATTGGGTAAGGAACAAATATTAACATCATTTCAGCATTTGGAAATAACATAGCAAATGCTACTAAAATCCCGTATAAAGCTCCTGAAGCACCAACAGCGGGAACATGAAAAATACTGTAAAAGTTATTGAGTTTTTCCGCAGAAATATAATTTACAATATCTGAATTGTATTTTCCGGTTTCTAAAATACTTTGAATATCAAGATCTGTTAAGCCCAGATTTATTAATTCTTGATAAACTTGTTGAAATTGAAAATAGTTAACGGCTGTATAGATTAATCCGGCGCCAATTCCGGCAGAGAAATAGAAAAATAAAAATTTATTTCTGCCCCACATGGCTTCTAATGGTGATCCAAAAGCCCATAAACCATACATATTAAATAAAATATGCATAAAACTACCATGCATAAACATATGAGATACAAATTGCCAAATAGCAAAGTTTTCGCTTTTTGGATAATATAATGCCATTTGTTGCTGAACAATGGGTCCAACAGCAAAAGTGGCTAAAAAGAATAAGGCATTTAGTATGATTAAGTGCTTAATAGTTTCGGAAATTCTACCCATAATTTAATTGAAATAATTATCAAAATCTTCTACAGTTAGCGTTGTAAATGTTTTTTTGCCAAATGGAGAAATACTTGGTTCTTTGCAAATAAATAATTTATTTACCAATTCTTCTTGTTCTTTTTCAGAAAGTTTTGTACCCGATTTTACACTTAAATTTTTAAGCATACTCTTGATAATTAAATCGGTAATACTAAAACTATCTGTAGGAAAATCTTTTTGAAATGTATAAATTAACTCTTCAAAAATAGCTACAATTGTATTTTCTTTAATTAAGGAAGGTATACCAGAAATTATAATAGCATCATCTGTAAATTCTTTGATTTCGATGCCTAAGTTAATTATTTCATCAGCAATAGATTTTAACAACTCTATTTCAATAGTATCAAAATGAACTTTTAAAGGAAATAATAATTGCTGAATAGGATGCTCATTTAAAGAAGTTGATTTAAATAAATCTTCATATAAAATACGTTCGTGAGCATATTGTTGATGAATTAAAACAACACCAGATTTTACAGAACTGATAATATATTTTCCTTGAATTTGATAGGTTTTATTTTGTGATTTTTCATCATCCAACACTAATTCTTTCTGAGATAATTCACTTTCAAAAGTAATAAAATCAATATTTTGTCGAACTTCAATTTTACTCGATTTGTTGGCAGATGAATAATTTTCTTTAAATGGATTAAAGTTTCTATCTACTTCAATAGCAGGATTTTGAATTGGTTTTGAATCTTTATATTGATAAGGTGTGTCTAAATTAGCATCTCTTTCAAAATCGAGTAGTGGAGCAATATTATATTGTCCGAGACTATGCTTTACGGTTGAGCGGATAATTGAATAAATAGCTTGCTCATTGTCAAATTTTATTTCAGTTTTTGTTGGATGAATATTGATATCGATAGATTGTGGTGGAACATTCATAAACAAAAAGAAGGATGGCATGGAGCCAAAAGGCAACAAACCTTCAAAAGCACTGGCAATAGCGTGATTTAAATAAGCACTCTTGATGAATCGTTCATTGACAAAGAAAAACTGTTCACCTCTTTTTTTCTTAGAAAATTCAGGTTTAATAACAAATCCTTCTAAAGAAAGTATTTCCGTATCTTCTTTAATTGGAACTAACTTTTCATTGGTTTTACTTCCAAAAATATTAACAATTCGTTGTCGCAAATTTGAAATGGGTAAATGATAAACTTCTTGATCATTATGGTAAAAAGAAAAACTAATTGTTGGATGCGCTAATGAAACTCTTAGAAATTCATCAATTATATGCCGTATTTCTATAGTATTTGACTTTAAAAAATTACGACGAGCTGGAATGTTATAAAAAAGGTTTTTTACTAAAATACTGCTTCCTTTTGGGGTGTTTACAAAGTCTTGTTCTATAATTTCACTTCCCTCTATTCTTATAAAATGACCCAATTCTTCATCATCCATTCGCGTTTTTAATTCTACATGAGCAATTGCTGCTATTGAAGCAAGTGCCTCACCTCTAAACCCTTTAGTATGAATATTAAATAAATCGTCTGCTGATTTAATTTTAGAAGTAGCATGTCTTTCAAAACAAAGACGCGCATCGGTAGCACTCATTCCAGAACCATTATCTATGACATGAATAAGTGCTTTTCCCGCATCTTTTACTAATAATTTAATATCAGTACTTTTTGCATCAATTGCATTTTCTAGTAATTCTTTAACAACAGAGGCAGGTCTTTGTACCACTTCACCTGCTGCTATTTGATTAGCAACATGGTCAGGTAATAAATGTATGATATCTGACATTAAAAAAGGGTGTGTATTTGAAGTATATAAGCTACAATTCCTACTAAAATAGTAATAATTATAGCCAATCTTAAGGAAGTGTTTCTATCTGATGTACTTTTTTTAGCACGAATCCAGTCAGACTTTAGATTATTTTTAGTCAATTTAATTCTTTTAGAATCTTCAAGATCAACATTATCTTCTTCATGATATTTTTTTTCTAACTGTTCTCTACGTTCTTTTCGCTCGTCATAATAACGAGGTTTATAGTTAAAATTGTAGTAAGTACGTGGTTTAAAAAAATTGCCAAACATAAATTTAAATTAACTGTATAAAGTTACAGAAATATATAAAAGAGGTCAAATTTAAATGTTAAAACTATTTTAAAGTTGCCATTTTTATAGCAGCAATAGCACATTCAACTCCTTTGTTTCCATGTTTTCCACCTGATCTATCAATAGATTGTTGCATGGTAAAATCTGTTAAAACGCAATAAATTGTTGGTGTAGCAAACTGTAAGTTTAAATCTTTTATGCCATGAGTAACACCATCACAAATAAAATCAAAATGTTTTGTTTCACCTTGGATGATATTTCCTATTGCGATAATTGCATCTAAACTTTGAGTTTCGATCATTTTTTTACAACCGAAAATAAGTTCAAAACTACCAGGAACGTTCCATCGGATAATATTTTCTGGTTTTGCACCATGTTCTAAAAGTGTGTCAAAAGCTCCTTGAAATAAATTTTCTGTGATACTTTCATTCCATTCAGAAACAACAATCCCAAATCGCAAGTTGCTTGCATTTGGGATTGTTGTTTTATCATATGCTGATAAATTTGTTGTAGCCATACTACTTATTTTTCTGAAGCATAAGTTGCTTTGTTGATATATAAATCAATATTTACAGCTTCACTAGAGTTTGGATAGGCATCTTTTATTTTTGTAAAATAGGTAACAGCTTTTTCAAATTCACCTAAATCATAAGCAGTATTAGCTGCTTTAAATAAATAAAAAGGTGTTGTAAACGCATTATCACGTAATTCTGCTGCTTTTTCATAATAATCTAAAGCGTCTTTTGGTTGGTTGATATCTGTAAAAGCATCCCCAATGGCTCCTTTAGCAATAGGAGCTAGCAACTCATCCTTAGATTTAAAATCATTTAAATAGCTAATTGCATTTTTATAATCTTTTAATCTTAAATAGGCTATACCAGCGTAATAGTTAGCTAAATTACCTGCTTTTGTGCCGCTGTAATTATCAACTATGTCAATAAATCCATATTTTCCATCAGCCCCATTTAAACTCATTTTAAATAATGAATCTGAAGCAACTTCATTATTAACCGCCATTTCGAAATGTTTCTTTGGAAAAGCTAATTCATCTGCAGCTTCAATTTCTTTAGGTTCTATAACATATTTTTGATATGCCATAAATCCTAAAATTACAACTACAATAGCTGTTAATCCTATAAAAATATTTTTTTGATGTTTAATAATCCACTCTTCTGATTTAGAAGCGGTAGTGTCTAAAGTATTAAAAACTTCAGCAGTTGTGCTTTTTATATTTTCTGAAGATTGGTCTCCAGATTTTTTATTAGATACTTTCTTTTTATATGTTGCCATTTTCTTATAATTAATACGCGCAAAAATAGCATATTTAATTGAGAAGTAAAAACGCACCGTTAAGGAATTTTTCAATAAATTGCAATTTCAATTCAGAACTAATAATATCCTATGTTTCTTAAGAAGTTATCGCTAATTAATTTTAAAAATTTTGATTCAAAAGATTTTATTTTCGACACAAATATCAATTGTTTTGTAGGGAATAATGGCGTAGGAAAAACCAATGTTTTAGATGCCATTTATTATTTATCGTTTGCTAAAAGTTATTTTAATCCCGTTTCTTCTCAAAATGTAAAACATAATGAAGATTTTTTCTTTGTTGAAGGTGCATATGAACTAAATCATAGAATTGATAATGTTGTTTGCAGTTATAAAAGAGGGCAAAAAAAAATGATTAAATACAATGGAAAAGAAATTGAAAAGTTTTCAGATTTTATAGGTACAATTCCACTTGTAATCATTTCACCGGCAGATCGCGATTTAATTATTGAAGGCAGTGAAACTCGTAGAAAATTTATGGATGGAGTTATTTCACAACTCGATAATTTATACTTAAAAACATTAATTAATTACAATAAGATTATTGCGCAACGTAATGTTCTATTAAAATATTTTGCTGCCAATAGAAAATTTGATCCTATCAGTTTACAGGTTTATGATGAGCAATTAGATTTATATGGCACTGTTATATTTGAAAAAAGAAGAGCGTTTTTAGAAAAGTTTATTCCTATTTTTAAAGCAAGATATTTAGAAATTTGCAACGAAAAAGAACAAGTCGATTTGGTTTACGATTCCAAACTTTTTGATATTTCAATTGTTGAATTGCTTCATCAAAATATAGAAAAAGATCGTGTGTTGCAATACACAAGTGTCGGAGTTCATAAAGATGATTTAAATTTTATGTTAAACGGATTTCCAATTAAAAAATATGGATCTCAAGGTCAGCA
>JAMPYA010000112.1 GCA_023700885.1 Flavobacteriaceae bacterium | reverse complement strand
TTAAGTTAGTATTTCGTTTTATAAAAAACGTCCAGACTCAGAAATTAGCATCTGAACGTTTTTTAAACCTAAAACAATAATTATGGTAATAATTTAAGATTAGCGATTGTATTTTTTAACAATGCTTCAGCATATTTTGGGTTGTGCAAACCATAAGAATGATCTTGATATATGTATCTCCAGTTCCAAAACGCTTTTGCGCTTCTTACAGCTTTATCGTTATCTTTGTGAGCAGTAGCTCCAGACTGATTTAATAGCGATAAATCATTATCATGATAAGCAACATGATCTGTAGGAGTATTAGCAGCTGGGAATGATTTAGAACCTGTATAATTATAGATTACATAGGTTTCTGGAGAAACTCTTACTAATTCTTCAGCTAATTCTAACATTAGGTTTTTAATTTTAGTTTGCCCTCCGTTAATGTTATAATTTACAACCCCAGCTCCGGTATGACATGTTTTACAAACATCTATTTTTGGACTCATAGTATGATTTCCTTTGCCATCTTTAGCAGCTCCCATGTGACATTGTGTACAAGAGGATCCTGTTCTATGTATTGCTGTTCCTTTGGCAGGATATGCAGGTGCATTTGGTCCAACAAGTTCAGCTCCAAACATTCCTTCAAGTAAGGCAACTTGATTTCCATAATGAGGACCACTGTGTGTTGATAATGAAATCAATCCTGTTGTTGCATTAGGGGCTAAACCTGTAACATCATTTCTTCTTGATTGGTGACAATGAATACATGAATTACTATTGTTTTTGTAATCTATAATAATATCAGCACCAGCAGCTGTTTTTTGATTTAATTTATAAGCATCTGCACTTCTTAAAGCCGCATCTTTACCGCTTATTGCCAATGCTGCAGCAGCATGACCACCTGAATGGCATGTAGTACAACCAATTGGAGTTTTTGTAGCAGGTGTAGGGATAATTGTACTACTAGCAATTTCCCAATTATTAGCCTTAGAAGCTAAATAACCTTCTTCATTGTGACACGCATTACATGCTCCACTTTTTCCTAAGTTATTTCCGCCAATAGCATGTCCAGAAATAGCATAAGTAGCTGGTTGAACCACTTTAAAGTCAACATTGTGGCAAGATAGACAAACGTTTCCTCCGTCTATACCTGGAGTTCCCGGTGCTCCTGGAGCGCCATTGATACCATTTGTGCCATTTGCTCCGGCTGGTCCAGGTATTGGATCATCGCTTGTACATTGTACTAATGTTAAGCTTATGGCAAGCGCTAATAAGCCTTTAAAAAAATTAATTGTTTTCATAATTTGAGTGTTATTTAAAATAATAATATTTTTTTTCTGTAATAAAATTACGTGTTACTTTTTGTGTTGATTATGACTTTTGTCATGTTTTTAAATATTTTATAATTCAGATTATCAACTAATTAAATGATTATGTTAATATTTTGCTAAAATTTAATTTTTTTTTTCGTCATATTTCTAAGTGATAAGTAAAAAAAATGTAACAATTATGAAACCTTTTTTCTGAAATTATGATTAATGTAATTTTTAAAACATAATTTTTATAAAGCTTATAAAAAATAACTATTTTGAATATATAAGTTGATTTATATGTAATATTATTGTAAATTGAAAATGATATAAAATATATCTATCTATACATTATATTTATTAATGACTTAACTTTAATTAGTGCGTTTATTAATATGTAAATTTGTAATCTAAAAAAATAATAATGGCAAAAGTTGAAATTAAACTTCCCAAAATGGGAGAAAGCGTTTCTGAAGCAACGCTTACTGCTTGGTTAAAAAATATTGGGGATACCATAAAATTAGACGATGGAATTGCTGAGGTCGCTACCGATAAAGTAGATACAGAAGTACCAAGTGAGATTGAAGGTATATTGATTGAACAACTTTATAAAGTAGGAGATATTCTTAAAGTTGATCAAGCATTTGCAATTGTTGAAATTGAAGGTGATGATACTCAAGATGAGTTAAATTTAGTTAAAATTCCAGAAATAAAACAGGAAGAAACTAAAGTTGAAGTTGTTGCTGTTGCTCATAATGTTGAAACATCATCTCAAAGTTCAGATCATTTTTATTCTCCTTTAGTTAAAAATATTGCTGCTAAAGAAAATATTTCTATGGTTGAATTAGATGCTATAAAAGGAACCGGTGCTGATAATCGTTTAACAAAAAATGATTTATTAGATTATATCAAAAACAAAAAAGAAATTAAAGAAACTCCAATAGCTGTTTCTACGATTCAAGAATTACCAAAGGAAACAACTAAAGTTGTTAGTACTCCAATGCAAGTTTCATCTGGTGATGAGATCATAGAAATGACCCGTATGGGTAAATTGATTTCTCAACACATGACGCATTCTGTTCATACTTCTGCCCATGTACAATCGTTTATTGAAGCAGATGTTACCAATATTGTAAAATGGAGAGAAAAAGTAAAATCAAAATTTGAAAAAGCTGAAGGTGAGAAATTAACTTTTACACCTATATTATTACAAGCTGTTGCAAAAACTTTAAGAGATTATCCAATGATGAATATTTCTGTTGATGGTGACAATATCATCAAAAAGAAATCTATCAATTTAGGAATGGCAACTTCTTTAGATAATGGAGATTTAATAGTTCCGGTAATTAAAAATGCTGATCAGTTAAATATGGTTGGTATGGCAAAAACAGTAAATGATTTAGCCAACCGTGCTAGAAAAAATCAACTAAAACCAGATGATATTTCTGGTGGAACTTTTACAGTTACTAATATTGGTTCATTTGGAAGTATTTTTGGAACCCCTATCATAAATCAGCCGCAAGTTGGAATTTTAGCTTTAGGAGCTATCAGAAAAACTCCTGCTGTTATTGAAACGCCTGAGGGTGATTTTATCGGAATCAGACACAAAATGTATTTGTCAATTTCATATGACCACAGAGTTGTAAATGGTGCGCTAGGAGGAATGTTTGTAAAAAGAGTAGCAGAATATTTAGAAAAATTTGATGTCAATCAAGACTTATAAAAAAAATCCCGTCATGCGGGATTTTTAATTTAAATTAACTAACTAAACTTACTATTAAATAAATCCTCCACTACCTTGGAGTTCATTATTATCTCTTCTTTTTCTATCTGCTGCTTTGTTTTTTCCACTACCAAATTTATAGGAAAAGCCTAAATAAGCTGTTTGACTTTCCCAGTAAAAATCTCCAGTTTGTGGATAAGGACGAACTGAATCAAATCCGAAATGCATAGTGTTAAAGATATCACTAACTCTAGCACTTATCGTTCCTTTATTATCTAATATATTCCAACTGGCTCCAAAATCAATCTTCCACATTGAGTCCACCTCAAATTGTACACTTTCACTAGCTCCTCTATACATACCGTTTAATTGTAAACGTACTTTATCATTTAGTTTAAAAGTGTTACCACCTCTTAAATTCCAAGAAACATTACTCACTTGGATAGACTCAGTACCAATTATTCCCTGTTCTTTTTGTTCATAAAAATCGAAACTCATATTAGCGCTCCACCATTTAGTAAATTTGTAGTTAGAAGAAATTTCGACACCATAAGCATCTGTACTTCCAGAATTGGTATAAGTCATAATGACTTTATTAGGGTCAACATCATCTTCTAGTAAAGCTCGGTTTATAGCGTCGTCTATTTTTCTGTAAAATGTTCCTAAGGTTACAGAACCATCTTTAAGTTTTCTTGTGTAATTAAACTCAAATGAATGTGTAAATTGAGGTTTTAAATTTGGATTTCCTACCGATGTAATGGTAGGCGTACTCCACTCTCTAATTGGATTTACTTGTGATAATCCTGGTCTATCAACTCGTTTACTGTAACTAATCTGATATTGATTTTTATCACTTGCTTCATAAGTAAAAAATGTAGATGGATAAACCGTAAAATAATCATCTTCGTATACTTTAACAGTTTCTAAAATAGCCTCAACGTCATAACTTTCTACTCTTGCGCCAACCTGAACTGATAATTTTTTGAACTTATGACTATATGTAGTATAAAAAGAATGTACATTGTTATTATAATTGTAAAATGAATTAGGTAATAAGGTGCTGTTATAGCTATTTTCTGTTTTACGAATTCTGCTTTCAAAACCAATTTCTATTTTTTGATTATCATTTATAGGATTGGTATAATCTAAATTAATATTTGTTGTATTGCGTTCATTGGCTGTTTTATCAGTATAAGAGCTTTCTACGATAGGAACCCCTGATTTTAAGTTATAATTACCTATATTTTGATTGTCTGTAGTAGAATAGGTAGTTTCAAAATCTAAGGTATGACCTTCTTTATTAAAAAGGCGCTTATAGTTTAAGTTATAAGTTTGGGTATTGTTATCATCTTTGGCATCAAAAGTTTGAACAATATCATTAAAATTGCCATCTAGGTAAATAATATCAATATTTCCAAGTGCATCAGATTTAAATCCATTTTGATTGGTATAAGCTGATAAGGTGTTTTTATCATCAATATAAAAATCAAAACCTACTTTTAATAATTGTGATTTGTTATGTCCAAAAAAATCAAAAGTTTGTTCATTATTATTGTCAAAACGTTTTACAAAACCGTTGTTGTCATTTTTGCCATTATTATAACCAAAATTTGTAAATAGATTAACCTTACCCGTTTTATAATTCATATCATATGAATTATTGAAACTGACATGATTTCCTAAAGTTGCTCCGCTATTAATATTGGCATTGAATCCGGTATTGGCATTTTTATGCAAAACGATATTGATGATACCACTCATTCCTTCAGGATTATATTTTGCTGATGGATTGGTGATTAATTCTACTGTTTTAATTGATGAAGATGGTATTTGTTTTAATAATTGAGCAGCATCAATGTTAGAGGGTTTTCCGTCTACTAATATTCTTACATTTTCATTTCCTCTTAAACTGACATTGCCACTTTGAGTATCAACACTAACCGACGGTACATTGTTTAAAAGTTCTGATGCAGTGGCTCCGGCAGAGGTTAGGTCTTTACCAACATTGATTACTTTTCTGTCCACTTTTTGAACGATTGTTGAAGTTTCAGCATTTACTACAACCTCGTTTAGCAATGCGGCATCTTCAGTAAGTTTTATTGTCCCGAGGTTTACGGTATTTTCTTTTGCTGTAAGTTTAATAGTTTTAGAAATAGTTTTAAATCCGATAAATTGAATTTCAACAACGCTTTCTCCTAACGGTAATTTAGTGATGCTGAACTTTCCATTATTATCTGAAATGCTCCCTGTTAAAATAGTATTATTTACATCTTTAACAACAATATTTACGTATGCTAGAGGTTGTTTTGAGTTATTATCGATAATTACACCGGAAATTTCTCCTGTCTTATCAATAAAATCTTTCGACATTTGAGCTGATAACGATAAGGAAACAGCCAATAATAAAAAGGTTAAAATAGATTTCATATATTTTATAGGTTTTTGTATTTAGGTTTTAGACTCACAAAATTGCAATATGTTACAGTACCATGCAAAACATAATACTATTTTATGAAAATATTAACATTTTCGATAGCGAATAAAGGCATAAAATATCAATCATCACTTAAATTTTAATAAATTTGAAGTATGAAACCATAAATAATATTAATATGAATTTAAAAACATTGGTTGTTGGTGCCTCGCTTAATGATGATAGATATTCTCATAAAGCAATTAAACTTTTAAAAGAATACAAACATGAAGTAGTTGCTTATGGACTAAAAAGCGGAGTAGTCTCTGGGGTTAATATAGATACAGAATTGTTAGATTATAAGGATATAGATACTGTTACAATGTATATAAATCCAAGCAGACAAAATGAATTATATGACTATATTATTTCGTTAAAACCTAGAAGAGTAATTTTTAATCCGGGAACTGAAAATAGAGAATTTCAGCAATTGTTAGCTAAAGAAGGAATTGAGTTTGAAGAAGCTTGTACTTTAGTGCTTTTAAGAACCAATCAGTTTAATCATTAACAACTTAAGGTAAATCTTCAATTTTCCAAAGTCCCAAGGATTTATCTTTATATCTACCATTTTTTTCGGTACAATTTTCATTGATGAGTAATATTGGTTTTGGAAAGTTAAAAGGAGCAATTTCTAAATTTAATGTTCTCCAATGGCCGTTTGTAGTATTAAAGTTAACGGTTCTGTCACAAAAAGTAGTTGCCAAAATATATTTGCAATTACTTGATTTGATATTATTTAGAGCTTTAAAAATGTTTTCAAATGATAAATGTACAAAACAATCTCTGGTCATTAATAAATCACTCTTAGGAAGTTGATCATCAACTAAATTAATTACCTTAAACTGAACATTTTCTTTTATAAAATTTTCTTGATTTTTTAAAATTAATGCTTCAACAATATCTCCGCCAATATAGTTGATTCCTTCTAAATTTACATGTTGCATCCAATTAAAATCACCACAAGGAACATCCAAAAAAGTTTTGATATTGTAAGTCTTTAATATCGTTGGAATTTCATTTATTATGGTTTTTGTTTGCGTTAAATCAGAACCTTTTCCTGAAATACTTTCTTTTCCGGCCCAATGGTTTTTCTGATAGATATAATCAAAAGTGTCTTTTAATGATTTTTTTCTGAATTTACTTATGAAATTGAGATGGGTAATTTTACGAAAAAATATTTTCCAAGAGTTAGGAGTTATAGCGCCCATTTTATACTAGTTTAACGGTTCTAATATAACTAAAAAAAGAATGATTTTACCTTTGAAAATTATTTTGTTGGAAAAATCTCAAAAACTTTTCCTTCTTCAGCCAGATGCGTATTCTCAAAATATTTGGCAGCCTCTTCTTGAAATTTTCTAATATCTTTATATCGACTAGAATAATGGCCTAAAATTAGCATTTTAACTTGAGCTTGTTTAGCAATCATTCCAGCTTCTTCGGCTGTTGAGTGCATAGTTGTTTTTGCAGTTTCCTTTTTATCTGTTAAAAAAGTGCTTTCATGATACAATAAATCTACATTTTTAATTATTGGAACAATTTCAGGATCATAAACGGTGTCACTGCAATAGGCATAACTCAATGGTTTTTCACAAGGAATCGTGAGTAATTCATTTTTTAGAATCTTACCATTAGATAATTTAAAATCTTTTCCTTTTTTGATGTGGTGATAATGGCAAACTTCTATTTCAGGATATTTAGCAATTTCTGCCATATTTAAGTGT
>JAMPYA010000111.1 GCA_023700885.1 Flavobacteriaceae bacterium | reverse complement strand
TATGAATGTATTATTAAAATCTGCCAAAATTATTCAGCCAAATTCTGAACTTCATAATTCTATAAATGATATTTTAATTGAAAATGGAATCATCAAGAAGATTGCTTCAAATATTAAAAATTCCGATCAATATAAAATAATAGAATTACCCAATTTACATGTTTCTATTGGATGGTTTGACGGAAGCGTTTCTTTTGGAGAACCGGGATATGAAGAAAGAGAAACTTTAGAAAATGGATTAAAAGTAGCTGCTCTTAGTGGATTTACAGGAATTGCTTTAAATCCAAATACCAATCCAATTGTTGATAATAAATCTTTAGTAGAATTTTTAATCAATAAATCCAAAAAAACTGCCACTCAATTATATCCGATTGGGAGTTTAACTAAAAAATTTGAAGGTAAAGAATTAACCGAATTATTCGATTTGATTAATTCTGGAGCTATTGCATTTGGCGATTATAAAAAGAGTATCAACAATGCTAATTTACTTAAAATTGCGCTACAATATTCTCAAAGCTTTGGAGGAATTGTAATGAGTTACCCTCAAAATAAAGATATTGCCGGATCCGGTGTGGTTAATGAAGGAGAAAATAGTGTAAAATTAGGGATTAGAGGAATTCCAAATTTTTCCGAAGAACTACAAATTACAAGAGATTTAGCTATTTTAGAATACACAGGCGGAAAACTACATATTCCGACAATTTCTACGGAAGGATCGGTAAACCTAATCAGAAAAGCAAAGTCAAAAGGATTAAATATTAGCTGTAGTGTTGCTACCCATCATCTATTTCTAAACGATAGTGAATTGCACGAATTTGATACTCATTACAAATTGTTACCGCCTTTAAGAATTTCATCAGACCAAAAAGCGCTATTAAAAGGTATTAAAGACGGCACTATTGATTTCATTACAAGTGACCACTGCCCAATTGATATTGAACATAAAAAAATAGAATTTCAAATGGCTAAAAATGGTACAATAGGTTTAGAAAGTTTTTATGGAAGTATCAATTCTGTTTTAAAAACTGATGATTTTATGGAAACGATTACCACTAAACCTCGTCAAGTTTTTAATATTAAAATACCAAAAATTGCTGAAAATGAATTGGCTGAAATTACGCTTTTTAATCCTGATAAAAATTATATATTTAACAGTAATAACATTTTGTCAACTTCTAAAAATTCAGCTTTTTTAGGTAAGACATTAAAAGGAAAAGCTTATGGAATATTTGCTAAAAATCAACTAATTTTAAACAAGTAAACTATGGAAAATCAAACTATTAAAGAAGGAAAAACATTGGCTATTGTAAGTTATTTAACTTATATAGGCACCATTATTGCTTTTATTTTAAACAATGATAAGAAGAATGAATTTGCTTCTTTTCACTTGCGTCAAGCAGTTGGAATAGGAATAATTTATTTATTAGTAGAGATCTTAACTGCATTTTCATTTCATGGAATATTGAAATCGGCTTTTTATATTTTTCTTTTAGTTCTTTGGTTTATTGGTTTTATTGGAGCCATTAATGGTGAATATAAAAAAGTTCCTATTTTAGGCGATGCTTTTCAAAAATGGTTTAAAAATTATTTTTAAAATTTACAAAAAGAGCCCTACTTTTGTAGCTATTTAATTTATTTATGGATACAAAACAAAGTGCACTACATTACGAAATTCGTCAACCTAAAATTCCAATTGAACATCCACCATTACTGATTTTACTTCATGGTTATGGCAGTAATGAAATGGATTTATTTTCTTTTGCTGATGAATTACCAGATGAATTATTAATTATAAGTGCAAGAGCGCCAAAATCATTAGGATTTCATAGTTATGCATGGTATGCTATTAATTTTGATCAAATAAATGGCAAATCTTCAGATATTGATGAAGCAAAAGAAGCTCGTGACATAATTGCTACTTTTATTGATGAGGTAACAAAAAAATATCAAGTAAATAGAGAAAAAATATTTCTTTTAGGTTTTAGCCAAGGAACTATATTAAGTTATGCCGTTGCTTTAAATTATCCAGAGAAAATTAAATATGTAATCGCATTAAGCGGTTATATAAATGAAGATTTATCACCAGATAATATTCATAATAAATTATATAGAAAATTAGATTTCTTCATCTCACACGGAAATTCGGATCAAGTATTACCTGTTGAATGGGCTCGATTAGCACCAGAAATATTTTATATTTTAGGAATCAAAAATGTTTATAAAGAATACAATGCAGGACACGGGGTACATCCTCAAAATTTTTATGATTTAAAAAATTGGATCATAGAGCGTCTTAAATAGTTAGTTGAAGTCCGTCATACGCTAGGAAAACATTTTTTGGTAATTTTTTTTGAGCATCTTTATGAAATCCCATATCAATACTTATATGGGTTAAATAGGTCTTTTCTGGTTTAAGTTCATCAATTAATACTAAAGCTTCCTGAATATTTAGATGTGAAAAATGCGTTTTTTCTCTTAAAGCATTTAGTACCAAAACTTTCAAACCTTTAAGTTTATTTTTTTCGACTTCAGAAATGGATTTAACATCTGTTAAATATGCAAAATCATTAAATCTATAGCCAAAAACGGGAATGTCTGCATGATTTGCTTCAATGGGTATGACTTGTATATTTTTAAGTAGAAAGGGGTTATTATCAACTACATTAATATGAACACTTGGTGCCCCAGGATATTTATTTTTATGATCAAAAATATAATCAAATCTTTTAGAAAAATTTTCTATTACTCTTTGCGAAGCGTAAATAGGAACACCTCCTAATCTAAAACTAAAAGGCCGAATATCATCCATACCGGCAGAATGGTCTGCATGCTCATGGGTAAACAATATTCCATCAATATGATTGATATTTTCTCTAAGCATTTGATATCTAAAATCAGGTCCACAATCAATAATATATCTATAGTTATCCCATTCTACAGCAATAGAAACCCTAAGTCTTTTATCTTTTATATCAGAAGAAAAACAAACAGGATTAGTAGAAGAAATAACAGGTATTCCTTGTGAAGTTCCGGTTCCTAAAAAAATTACTTTCAACATTTAAAATGTTCTTTTTTATCAATTCAAATTTATTTAAATTATTACAATCTATACAAATTAAATTATTAATAATTTATTGCTATTATATTTTTGACATTCTAATTTAGCAATAATTAATAATATTAACATTATATTATTTTAACACTTTTTTGTATTATTTAACTTTATACACTTGATATTCAACGTAGTAATCAACTTAAGCGTTACTTATATTCCAATTGAATTTAACTTAAACTTAAGATAAAATCGATTTTTATCACTTCATAAATCTTAAAAATGAGTATATTTGCAAAACTTTTTAGAACATATTTCAAAATCAAGAAAAAATAAAAAAGAGAACAACTAAATTTAAAAAACGTGAAAATAGGTATTTTAAAAGAGCACAAAAAAGGTGAAAACAGAGTTTCTGTATCACCAACAATTGCCAAAGCTTTTATTGCTAAAGGTTTTGAGTGTATAGTTGAAGAAGGTGCTGGATTTGCATCTTCCTTTACAGATGCTGATTACGAAAATGTTGGAGCAAAAATTTTAAATCAAAAAGAACTATTTAACCAAGCTAACATTTTGGTTAAAATAAATCCTTTTAGTGATTCTGAAATTTCAATGTTAAAAGAAGGTCAAGTGACTATAAGTACACTTTACCATATGTCTAATCCCGAATTAATTGAAGCATTAGCACAAAAAGGAGTAAGTTCATTTTCTTTAGATGCAATGCCACGTATTTCTAGAGCTCAAGATATGGATATTTTAAGTTCTCAAAATAACCTAGCTGGGTATAAAGCTGTTATTTTAGGAGCTTATGAAATGACTAAAATATTTCCATTAATGATGACTGCTGCAGGAACGATTACTCCTTCTAGAGTCTTAATTTTTGGAGTTGGAGTTGCAGGTTTACAAGCAATTGCAACAGCAAAGCGTTTAGGTGCTGTTGTTGAAGCTACTGATATTAGAAGCGAAACAAAAGAGCAAGCAGAATCTTTAGGAGCTAAATTTATTTCTGTTGATAATAAGGGAGAAACTTCTGTTGGTGGTTACGCTACCGAAGCATCTGATGATTATGCAGCTAGACAAAAAGAAGCTGTTAATGCTTCTCTGGCAAAAGCAGATTTGGTAATTACTACTGCTTTTGTACCTGGAAGAAAAGCACCGATTTTAATTACAAAAGAACAAGTTGAGTTAATGAAAAACGGAGCAGTAATTATTGATTTAGCATCTGGTCAAGGTGGAAATTGTGAAGTGAGTAAATTAAACGAAACAATTATTCATAAAGGGGTTAAAGTAATTGGAACTACTAATTCTCCAGAAAGTGTATCAACAAATGCTAGTGAATTATTTGGTAAAAATATATACAATTTTATTATCCACTTAACCGAAGAAAATAAACTTAAGTGGGACTTAAATGATGAAATCACAACTGGAACTCTTATTGTTCAGGAAGGGAAAAAATTAAAAAACTAAATACATAGATAAATTATGGATTATTTAATAGAATTTTTCAAAGAAAATTTAGAACTGATTTATATCCTAATTTTAGCGATATTCATTGGAGTGGAATTAATTAAAAACGTTCCATCTGTGTTACATACCCCCTTAATGTCTGGAGCAAATGCTTTAAGCGGTGTTGTAATAATTGGTGCAATATTAGTTATGTTACAAACAAATCCTGAAAATTACTTAGCCTTAGTACTTGGATTTATTGCTGTAGTTTTAGGAATTATTAATGTGATTGGTGGTTTTGTGGTGACGGACAGAATGTTACAAATGTTTAAAAAGAAGAAATAATGAGTATTATATTAAGTATTATCTATTTGATAGCAACCGTAACTTTTGTTTTCGGTTTAAAAATGTTAGGTCACCCACAAACAGCTAAAAAAGGAAATTTTATTGCTGCAGTTGGTATGATTCTGGCCATTATTGGAACGTTATTTTTACATGATTTTGAAGTTTCAATAACAAACTATATTCTAATAGGGGCAGCACTTTTAGTTGGAACTATATTAGGATGGGTAATTGCAGTAAAAGTTAAGATGACTAAAATGCCAGAAATGGTATCATTATTTAATGGTTTTGGTGGGGGAAGCGCTTTGTTAATTGGATTAATTGAATTTGGAAATAATGTTGGTGTTGATGAATCAATGAAAGTTTCATCATCGATCATGATCACTATTTTAGCTGCCATTATTATTGGAAGTATTACTTTTACAGGAAGCTTAATTGCATGGGCAAAATTAGACGGTTCTTTAAAAGATATTAGACTTCCAAAATATAATCTAATTAACAATTTAATTTTTTTAGGCTTAGTTATTTTTGGAGCTTATATTGTAATGCAAGGAACTGATAGTTTTGCATTAGTATATCTTTTACTTTTTGCTTCTTTAGTTTACGGTGTATTATTTGTTATTCCAATTGGAGGTGCAGATATGCCTGTTGTAATTTCACTTTTAAACTCCTTAACAGGTATTGCCGCCGCAATTACAGGTATACTTTATGGCAATATGGTAATGTTGGTTGGAGGTATTTTAGTTGGATCTGCAGGTCTAATCTTAACTTTTGTTATGTGTAATGCAATGAACAGATCTCTTTCTAATGTTATTTTTGGAGCTTTTGGTGGCGATGCTGTTACAGCCTTACCAACAGGAAAAACAGGTGGAGTTATCAAAAAAACAACTGCTAGTGATTCTGCTATCTTATTAAATTACGCAAGTAAAGTAGTTATAGTACCAGGTTATGGATTAGCAGTAGCGCAAGCGCAACACGTTATTCATGAACTTGAATTACTATTAAACAAAAAAGGTGTAGATGTTTCTTATGCAATTCACCCAGTTGCAGGTCGTATGCCTGGTCACATGAACGTTTTATTAGCAGAAAGTAATGTAGATTATGGAAAACTAATTGAAATGGATGATATTAATCCTCAATTCCCAAATACAGATGTTGTATTGGTTGTAGGTGCTAATGACGTAGTAAATCCAGCTGCACATAATGACCCTTCTAGTCCAATTTACGGAATGCCCATTTTAGATGTTGAAAATGCTAAACATATTATTGTAAACAAACGTAGTATGAACGCAGGATATGCCGGAATTGAAAATGAATTATTTTTCAATCAAAAAACATCAATGCTTTTTGGCGATGCTAAAAGCGCACTAACCGAATTAGTAAGTGAACTAAAAAATATGTAATATTTTTTAAATAATTAATATTAAGGAGCTCTAAAAAAGCTCCTTTTTTTATTTAAAATATAAATTTTAAGTTGATTACATTTCTTTAAAATTAAAATACTTTTTGAAATCAAATTAAACCTTCCTATCTTTTCAAGGTCTAAAAAAGTATTATCCAAAAGGTTTGAATAACGAAGAAACACTTATATTAAATCTTAAAAATCCGCTAACTCAAGAACGAGCTTTTTTAGAGTTAATGAGTATGTATAAAGAGCGACTTTATTGGCATATCCGCAGAATTGTTTTAAATCATGATGATGCCGATGATGTTTTGCAAAACACTTTTATTAAAGTTTATAAGAATATAGATTCATTTAAAGAAGAAAGTAAACTTTATTCGTGGATTTATAGAATTGCTACCAATGAATCTATTACTTTTATTAACAAAAGAGCCAAAGAAAATCATTTAGATATTGCAGATTTACATGATAAAATGGCAAATGATTTATACAATGATCCTTTATTTGAAGGTGATGAAATTCAGCTTATACTTCAAAAAGCGGTTGCAACTTTACCTCAAAAACAGCAATTAGTATTTAAAATGAAATATTTTGATGAAATGAAATATCAAGAAATGTCAGAAATTTTAGAAACCTCTATAGGTGCTTTAAAAGCATCATATTTTCATGCAGTTAAAAAAATAGAAGAAATAATAAGCTCACATTAAACTTTTTATGATAAAAAGTGTCTAAATAAAAGAATGAAAAAAAACGAATTAAAAGATATTGCTCCTAATTTATCCGCTTTAAAATTAAAGTCGGAACCTTTTATATTACCAGACAGAGCATTAAATGAAGTTGAAATATCTGTGTTAGCAGAATTATTAGAATCTAAACTAAAATCAAAAACAGGAATTCAAAATCCATTTATAGTTAATAAAAATTATTTTGACAATTTTGAAGATTCTATTTTAGAATCTATAAAAAATCAACATCATAAATCAACTTTAAAAGTACCTGAAAATTATTTT
>JAMPYA010000110.1 GCA_023700885.1 Flavobacteriaceae bacterium | reverse complement strand
GGAAAAATGAGCATGCTCTAAATTTGCAGCTTGTTGTTGATGTGCAATAGTTGGAGCGTCATTAACAGCATTCTTATTTTTTAAATGCAGACTCAATTTTTTTAAATTCAGATGTTTTAAGCCGATTAATTTAAATGGAACTTGATTTTTTTCCTGAAAATCATCAAGATAATCAGCACTTTGTTTTAGTTGGGCTGTGGTAAAATGTTCGAGCCTAATCAACTCAAGAAAGCAACGCGTTGTGGCTTCAACATCGGCGGTAGCGTTGTGAGCATCCTCAAAAGATTCATGAAATAGATTAGTATATAATTCAGAAAGAGTTGGAAGTTTAAATCGTCCACCACGACCTCCGGATAATTGACATAAAGTTGCGGTACTTTCGGTACAAGTGTCTAAAATGGGTAATTGATTAAGCATTGTTGATGTTCCTAATCGATGAAATTCACACCCCATCACATTGAGGTCAAAATTTACATTGTGGCCAACTATAAATGTTGTCTTAGCAATGGTGTTATTAAATTTTTCTAAGACTTCTGAAAGTGGAATTCCATCTTTTAAAGCTAAATCGGTAGAAATTCCATGAATATTCTCTGAATTTAAAGGAATGGTAAAGCCTTTTGGTTTAATGATATAATCGGCATTTTCGATTAGATTACCATATGCATCATGTAATTGCCACGCAATTTGAATACATCTAGGCCAATTTTGAGTATCGGTAATAGGTGCGTTCCAATTTTGTGGTAATCCGGTAGTTTCAGTGTCAAAAATTAAATACATAAGGCTTCAAAAAACAGCATAAGGGCTTGCGATAAAAATAGGAATAATTGTGCAGACCGTTTTTTAGAATCGTTACTTTTTATGAACAAAAAATAAACAGTAACGTCTTGAAAAAGAAACTTTTCAATTTATTGTAATTTCAGTACAAATTTTTGTAATTTTGCCACCCTAATTAATAACCAAGGTTTCGAACCTTAAAAATTAACAATTATGCCAGTTAAATTAAGATTACAAAGACACGGTAAAAAAGGAAAACCTTTTTACTGGATTGTTGCTGCTGATGCAAGATCAAAAAGAGATGGAAAGTATTTAGAAAAAGTAGGAACATATAATCCTACGGCTAATCCAGCTGTTATTGATTTAGATATTGACGGCGCCGTAAAATGGTTGCAAAATGGTGCTCAGCCAACTGACACTGTAAGAGCAATTTTATCGTACAAAGGTGCTTTATTAAAAAAACACTTAGTAGAAGGTGTTAAAAAAGGTGCTTTAACTGAAGAACAAGCAGAAGCTAAATTTCAAGCTTGGTTACAAGAAAAAGATGCTGCTGTTCAGGCAAAAAAAGACGGATTGGTAAAATCTGACGCTGATCAAAAGAAAGCTGCTTTAAAAGCAGAAAAAGAAGCCAATGAAAAACGTGCTACTGCCATTGCTGAAAAAAATGCACCCTTAGTTGAGGAAGTTGTAGAAGAAGTTGCTGATGAAACAGCAGTTGAAGATACTACTACTGAAGAACCAGCTGCAGAGTAATTACCTTTTGGCGAATGCGTAAAGAAGATAGTTTTTATTTAGGTAAAATCGCCCGAAAACACAGTTTTAAAGGAGAAGTAGTGTTGTATTTAGACACTGATGAACCTGAACTTTACACAAATTTGGAATCAGTTTTTCTTGCTTTCGGAGCAGAACTGGTTCCATTTTTTATTGAAAAATCATCCTTACAAAAAGGAAAATACCTGCGTGTTAAATTTGATGATGTCAATTCTGAAATAGAAGCCGATGACATCGTTGGTTGTGCAGTATATTTACCCATTTCTTTTTTACCTAAATTAACAGGTATACAATTTTATTTTCATGAGGTTATTGGGTGGCAAGTGGAAGATGTCAATTTTGGTGTTGTCGGAATTATAGAGTATGTTAATGATTCAACAGCACAACCACAATTTGAAGTCAGCAGAAACAATCGCACTATTTTTATACCGGCCATCGATGCTTTTTTAAGAAAAATTGACCGAGCCAATAAAAAAGTAATTGTAGAAACCCCAGCGGGTTTAATAGATTTGTAATATCTCGCTATTTATAAGTTCCTATTTTATGTCGAAGCCTTTTCGCTTTAAACAATTTACCATACAACAAGATCAAACTGCTATGAAGGTTGGTACGGATGGCGTGTTGTTAGGAGCCTGGGTTTCATTAGAAAATCCGGAATCAATTTTAGATATCGGCTCAGGAACTGGTTTAATTGCCTTGATGTTGGCACAAAGAAGCGATGCTATTCAAATAGATGCGATAGAAATTGAAGCTCATGCTTATGAGCAAGCAGTAGAGAATTTTGAAAATAGTGATTGGTCAGACAGATTGTTTTGTTATCATGCTTCATTGCAGGATTTTGTTGATGAGATAGATGAAAAATATGACTTAATTGTTTCCAATCCGCCTTTTTATACGGATGCATACGAATCTATCAATAAGCAAAGAAGTTTGGCGCGTTTTGAAAGTGCTTTACCTTTTGAAGAATTGATAGAAAGCACTGCGAAATTATTGTCTAAAAATGGGAATTTAGCCTTAATTACGCCTTATAAAGAAGAAGAAAAAGTTTTAAAGATTGCGTTAAAAAATGAACTTTTTCCTCAAAAAATTACAAGAGTTAAAGGAACTGCCAATTCCGAAATCAAAAGAAGTTTACTGTTATTTTCTTTTCAGGAAAACACACCTGAAATTGATGAATTAATCATCGAATTATCACGACATCAATATACAGATGCTTTTAAAGAGTTGGTCAAAGATTTTTATTTGAAATTGTAGCCGCTTTCCCTATTCTAATCATTCAATCTCAATTTTATCAATCTCCTTCTTTAATCTAACCGTTTCCAATAAATGAATTTCGCGGAGTTGCGAACCGAGATTTGTCAACTTTTCAAAAGTTGACAAATCTTTTGATGAATACAGAGCATTAGTCAAATATTTTTACTTTAAAATGTAGCTACTTTCCCTATTTTAATCATTCAATCTCAATTTTATCAATCTCCTTCATCAATCTATCCGTTTCCGATAAATGAATTTTGCGGAGTTACGAACCGAGATTTGTCAACTTTTCAAAAGTTGACAAATCTTTTTTTTAAAAGTTGACAAATCTTTTTATGAATACAAAGCATTAGTAAAGGATTTTTATTTGAAACTTTAATGAATCCTTTCAAGTTTATTGGTGCCATAACATACAAATTCTTTCCCTGGCATTTGTAAATCAAAAATAGTTTCAATGGCATTTTCATTATTGATTACAATTGTCCATCGTGCTTTGCCTCCCGGCACGAAATTTTCTATGACTTCTGTTTCAAAAACCAATTTGTTGGGTGTTGAAACCTCTTGATTTAATATATATTGATTTACAAAACCTTCTATATGAAATTGTCTGAAAATAAATATTTTGCGTTGTTTGTCAAAGCTGATTAAACCCCAATCTTGATGAACTTCACCTTGAGAATATTTCTCTGTAGGTTGAAAAACTGCTTGATTCTTAACTTCAATATACTGTTGATTTAACGTAAATTGAAAAGAACTTTCTATAGTTGAGGTATTATTTGAAAAACCGTTTCCACTTCCTTTCCATTTTCCAATTAATTGTTCAAAGGGTTGAAATTTGTGTTGAGCGTGAAGATTGAATGCTATAATGGTTAGCAAGGCGAATAAAAGAAATTTTATTTTCATATGTAAATATTTATTTTTTTTCATTTGTCATATGGAATTGTTCATTCCTTATTTATTTTCTTTTTGGTATTCACGAACTAACGTTTCGCCAGCTTGAAAAATATTTTCATTCGTATTTGTGTTTTGATCAAACATGGCTATTTCATCTGTTTTATTAAATTATATACGTTCTGGGTTATAGCCTAAATAAGGAACTTTCTTTTCTTTGAAATGAATTCCATATTCTTCTAATTCTTTTAAAATTGGGGTATAAACTTCTTTTGTAATAGGAAGCTGAACTCCGGGAATATTGATTTCTCCTTTCAATATTTTTAGGGTTGCAATTGCAACTGGTAAACCAACAGTTTTTGCCATGGCGGTATATGTTTGATCATCGCCAATGACACCCATACTAGACTCTATTTGTTCTTTTTTACCGTTGAGTTCGTAACCAAATTTATGAAGCATCACAATCATATCTTTATCGTTTGGCTGTAAAGTCCATTTATCTTTAAGAATTTTCTCAAGAATTTGCGCCGGAGTAGCATTTTTAAGTCCCACTTTTTTGTTCGGATTAAACAAATCGAGTTCTAATAATTTTTCCCACATGGTGTCATCTTGTTCAATTTTTAGGTAGGAACGCAATTTTATTTCAACTGAATCGGTTGGATGATAGGCTAAAAAAGCATTGGTAAAATCGCGGTAACTCATGTTTTCAGAGTTTTCCATCACATAAGAATCATCAGTCATTCCCAATTGTACAAATACATTCCATGCTCTAGAAAATCCAACTTTTCTAATCGTTCCTCTGTACAATGTTAAAATATCATCCAAACCGTAAATGCTTCTGTAATTAAGTGAATCACGATTGGCCAATCCTTCAAATTTTCCAAATCCTTCTACATTTAAAATTTCAGTCCGTCTAAATAATTTATGATAAGGAATGTATTTATATTGTCCTTCTTGAATAAATTTGGCAGCACCACCTTGTCCGGCTACAACTACATTTCTAGGATTCCAAGTAAATTTATAATTCCAAGAATTGTTATCACTTTCAGGCGCTATTAATCCGCCGGTAAATGATTCGAATAACAACATTTTTCCACCTTGTTCACGAATTCGGTCAATGACTTGCATGGCGCTCATATGATCAATTCCGGGATCCAATCCGATTTCATTCATAAAAACCAATCCTTTAGCAGTCACTTCATCATTTAAAGCTTGCATTGACGGAGAAATATAAGAAGCGGTAACCATGTGTTTTCCATAGGTTAAACAATCTTTAGCAACCTCTAAATGCAGACTTGCGGGAAGCATGGAAATAATAATATCTGCACTTTTAACAGCTTTACGACGGTTTTCAACATTGTGTATATCTAAAGAAATAGCACTTCCGTTAGGATGGTTGTTGATTTTATCCTGTGCATCTTTTAGCGATAAATCTGCTACAATAACATGTAAATTTTCTTGGGATGATTTATTGAGTAAATAGGAAATGAGCGATGAGGATGATTTTCCGGCACCTATAATAAGTATCGTTTTCATGGATGTAATTTTGTAGTAAGTTGTAGAAACGAAAATACAAATTACAATTGATAAGAACTCTATATTTAGCTTGTTTTATTTAGATGAATGATTGATTTTGCCTGTTCAAAATCGGTTTCAAAAACTTTTAATTTATACCCTTCAACAAAAGAGGTTCCTATTATAGCATTGAGGTTTTCATCTATAATTAAACTTGGTATGCCGTAACTTTCTAATTTAAGTTGCGCAATCTGAATTTCATGGATAAAACTTGAAATTAACACAATTTGCATGGGTGTGTATGTATGATCCTTTTCCATAGATTGAGGTTTCTATCAAATTTAAGGATTTAAAATAAGTTTTAAGATTATTTAAATTGATTTGATAGGATTAACTTTGCTTATTACTAGATTAAAGAAAAAAGATAATAGATGAAAGATTTTATGAATGATATTAAAAATTTGTTACATTTTTTATTCGTACTTATTTCATCGATTTAATATCTAATTACTAACATGAGTTTTTACAAGCAAATAGCGCCGTATTATCACCATATTTTTAAAATTAATCAAGATCAAGTTCATTTTGTTCAGCAAAAAATAATTGATAAATCATCATATTTACTTGATGTGGGATGCGGAATTGGAACGCTTTCTTTTGAGTTGTCTCATTATTACACACAAATAACCGGAATTGATCTCGATGCTGAAATGATTCAATATGCTTTAAATCAGCAAGATAGAAAGTTAAATTCTTTGCAATTTCATCAATTAAGTATGCTGGAATTGAATCAAAAATTCGATAAAAATTCGTTTGACGGTATCATTTGTTTTGGAAATACTTTGGTTCATTTAAATTCATTAGATCAGGTGATGGATTTCTTAAAGCAAGCTAAATCTATATTAAAATCGGATGGGAAATTATTAATTCAACTAGTGAATTATGATCGGATTCTGTCTAAACAAATTAAAGAATTACCCTTGATTGAGAATGATGAAATATTGTTTGAGCGTAAGTATCATTACAATACTGAAACTAATAGCATTGATTTTAATACGCTTTTAACGGTTAAATCAACGCATCAGCAAATAAAAAACAGTGTTGTTTTATTACCTATTTTAAAATCAGCATTAGAGCAATTGTTAAAAAAAGCAGGATTCCAAAATAGTAATTTCTTCGGAAATTTTAAAGGAGAAATGTATGATTTAGATAGTCCAGCTTTAATAGTAGAAGCTTGGTAAGTATCATTATGGGTGCGAATTTACCCATACTTCTCCATCGTCAAAATATTCTTTTTTCCAGATAGGAACCGTTTCTTTTAAGGTGTCAATAGCAAACTGGCAAGCCTCAAAAGCGGCATTGCGATGCGCAGAGGCCACTGCAATAATTACGGGTATTTCACCAATGTTTAACAATCCTTCGGCATGATGAATCAAGATTTTTTTTATGGCAAACTGCTTTAACGCTCGTTCTGCAATAGTCTGCATTTCTTTATAAGCCATTGGACTGTAAGCTGAAAAGTCTAGTTTATTTACTTTTTTTTGTTGCGTTGTATTTCTTACAGTTCCAACAAAAATGGAAATACCACCACAAGTTGGGTCCTGAATCCATGCATAACAATCTTGCAAATTGAGTTTTTGATCTGTTAGTTTTATGTTGATGTTCTGATTCATTTCAACTTATTTTAACCACCGCTAACAGGTGGGATAACTGCAACTATATCTTTGTCGTTTACTAAAGTGTCTTCATTTGCATAGTGCTCATTTACTGCCATGGCAAAATTTGGAAATTTATTCAAATTGGGATAACGTTCAAATAATTCGGATTTTAATTCAGCGACAGAAATTGTATTGTCTATGTTTAAATCCACAGTATGATTTCCAACCAAATCTTGAGTAATACCAAAAAAGAGCAATTTAATTTTCATATGTGAATATTTTATTTGTTCTTCATTTGTCATATGGAATACGCCCGTTTGATTAAAATATTCTCATCAAAGTTTGTGTTTTTGCAAACATGGCTATTTCATATGTAGATAATTATTTATTTT
>JAMPYA010000109.1 GCA_023700885.1 Flavobacteriaceae bacterium | reverse complement strand
GGTTTCAACAGGAAATCTAACATTTAAGATATGATAACTACTCTTAATTGGATCGGCTGACATGCCATTAAATTCAATTCCGGCAATTTCTTTAAGTTGATTGATAAAATATGTTTTAAGGTTTTGAATATATACTTCTTCTACTGCTAAGTTGTTTAAAGATATAGTTAAGGCTTTATCCATCCCCAAAATACTGTGAATATTTTCTGTTCCTGCCCGCAAACCTTTTTCTTGTTCACCGCCAATTAACATCGGTTTAACAGCAATCCCTTTTTTTACACATAAAAATCCAACACCTTTTGGACCGTGAAATTTATGAGCGCTGGCGGTAATAAAATTAATAGGTGTTTTTTGTAAATCTAACTTTAAATGACCTATTCCTTGTACAGTATCAGAATGAAATAAGGCATTATTATTTTTACACAACTGACTCACTTTGTCAATATCCAAAATATTACCAATTTCATTATTAACATACATTAAAGAAACTAATGTTTTTAAGGAAGAATCTTCTAGTAATTCTTTTAAGTGATTTAAATCTATTTGTCCGAACAGATCTAATTGAACAAATTCTAATTCGAAATTATAATGAGATTTTAGGGCTAATATTTTGTGTAAAACAGCGTGATGTTCAATATTAGAAGTAATAATTCTTTTAACACCTAAGTGTGCAACGGCGTTCCACAATATTAAGTTATTGGCTTCACTTCCGCCAGCAGTAAAATAAATTTCAGAGGAACTGACTTTTAGGTGATTCGAAATATTTTTTCGAGCCGTTTCTAACATAGATTTTGCACTTCTACCAAACTGATGAACGGAAGACGGGTTGCCATAAACTGTTTTCATGGCATCTGTTATACTATCAATAACTGTTGGTCTTATAGCCGTAGTTGCAGCATTGTCTAAATATATTTTATTCATAATAGTAACTTAATCTTTAGCATTTTGATAAATGTAAATTTCTGTTGCTCCCATTCCGTATTTTTGAAATGAAGCAGCGTAATAATCGACATGATATTTTTGAAATAATTCATAAAGTGCTTGTTGCAAAACGCCTTGTCCTACTCCATGAATAAACACAACCCTCTGAATTTTTTTTGATTTTGCAAACTGTATTTTTCGTTCTGCTTCATCTAATTGAAGTGATAAAATTTCATAATTACTCATTCCTCTGGTTGATGATATGAGTTGATGAATATGTAAATCAACTTCCATAGCAGGCATTTTGTCAACTTTGGGCATTTTTTGAAAGGATCGCTTCGGATTTTCAATTTGCTTTTCTTTCAACATTTGCTCCATATGAATATCACTAAACTTAGATAATTCACCTTGTTCACTAACTATTTTCACTAATTCTTTGGGCGTAAAATCCATTTTAAATCCGTCTTCAGTTTCAATAATTACTATATTTTCTGAAACTTTTATAACTACTCCTTTCAAAGCTACATCTAAAACAGCTACTTGATCTCCTACTAAAAATGCTTTCATCCTAAACAATTTGTTAACCAAAATAAAACAATCAATAGATACATCCATTGAATTTTTACACAAAAATAACAGTATGTTTAATACCAACTCTACAAAAACAGAAGTTTTCTTTCAAAAGGTATTAAAAGATCTAGAATTAAGTGAGGAAAGCAAATCGCTTCTTTTGAATATTTCAATTTTTTTAGTTGACGAATTAAAGGCTGATAAAACTGCTATAAAACGCTTTCATGTTGCATTTACAAATCTAAAGATGGCATTTAATAACATAAATTAAATAAAATTTGCAAAAAAAACCAGAAATTAATTGCCGGTGAAATTATTTTTATATTACAAGAGATAAAAAATCAATTGATTTAATTACACTTTTATTTTTTTATCATAAGGAATACTGTCTAAAATATACTGTATGGCGTTCAATCGTGCCGTAATTTTCTTATCAGCATTGATAACTTTCCATGGAGAGATTTTAGTATTGGTTTTTTCAAACATTTTAGTTTTATATATGGAATAGGTGTCCCATAGTTCCTGAGCTCTTTCATCAACTGGAGACATTTTCCATTGCTTTAAAGGATCACTTTTAATTTCTGCAAATCTTTTTTCTTGTTCTTCTTTGGTAATAGACATATAAATTTTAACCAATCGAATACCCGATTCTGTAATCATGCGTTCAAAATCATTAACCTGATTCATGAAAATTTCATATTCATCTTGGGTACAAAATCCATTTACAGGCTCTACAACCGCTCTATTATACCAACTTCTGTCAAAAAAAACTATTTCACCTGCTTTAGGAAATTGCAATACATAACGCTGAAAATACCATTGTGTACGCTCTTCATCAGTTGGTTTTGGCAAAGCAACAATCCTAAAATGTCTTGGATTGATACGTTCTGTAATACGTCTTATAGCACCACCTTTACCAGCAGCATCTCTTCCTTCAAAAATAACAATTATACGCTCATTGTTGGCAATTCCCCAAAATTGTATTTTGATCAGTTCTTCCTGTAGTTTTCTTAAACTTTTCTCATAATTATAATATCTGAGTGATTTTCTAACATTGTAAGGAATCTCTGTAAGCAAAGCCATTAAACCTCGTTTTGAGTTAATTTTTTTTAAATCCTTGGGTGATAATTGTACTTTTCGCATAACTAATCCGTTAAATTTGAGGAACGATAGTAACGCATTACAATATTGGGATCTGGAAATAAGTTGGTGGTTGTTTTATTTTTCCCATCATAATCAAATAATGATAATACATAACGCATACTTTCTAATTTGGCATTTCGCTTATCATTGGTTTTTACAATTATCCAAGGACTGTAACTGGTATGTGTTCTGGTAAACATTTGATCTTTATATTTGGTGTAGGTATCCCAAAACTCTTGTCCTTTTTGATCTACCGGACTAAATTTCCATCTTTTTAATGGATTCATCAGTCTTGATTTAAATCTTTTTAATTGCTCTTCTTTTGAGATGGACAACCAAAACTTGATAATGATAATACCATCTTCATATAACATATGTTCAAACTCCGGAACCTGAGCTATAAATTTTTCATATTGCAAATCGGTACAAAAACCCATTACAGGTTCTACAACAGCCCTGTTATACCAACTTCTGTCACAAAAAACAATTTCTCCCGGATTAGGGAAATGTTTGATATATCTTCGGAAATACCACTGTCCTTTTTCAACCTCTGTAGGAATACCAAGTGCCATAACGCGCATACTTCTCGGATTTAAATGCTCAATAAATCTTCGGATAGTACCACCTTTTCCGGCAGCATCTCTTCCTTCAAAGATAATACAAACTCTTTTCTTATTGTTGTGTACCCATTTTTGAAATTTAACTAACTCTATTTGAAGCTTTTGCAATTCCTGATAATAGGCAATCTTATCTAGAACATTATCAACTTTAATATCTTTTTGATGTATCAATTCTAGTAATTCTTGATGGGTAGTTACAGAATTTAAATCATCATTAGTTAATTGTTTTTTTTCATTCATATCACATTATTTAGTGATGGCATTTAACAGGATTTTCTACTTTTAAACTTTCATGAGGAGGCGAAATTAAAGGAATTCCAAGTCCTAATCCTCTTAAAATAAATAAAATCCCGATGATAACAATAAATAACGGTATCACCTTCTGAATTTTATTTCTAACTGCTATATTAATAAAATTTCCTAAATAAACAGCAGCAGTCATTAAAGGAATTGTACCTAAACCAAATAAAAACATATAAAAGGCGCCACTATAGGCCGATGCCATAGCTATTGAACCTATTAAAGCCATATATACCAGTCCACAGGGCAAGAAACCGTTTAAAACGCCTATTATGAAGATAGAAAAACTAGATTTTTTGTTTAAATAGGAACCTAATTTCTTTTTTACTTGAAGCACTAATTTTGAAATAGGTGAAGCCATATTAAATGACAACAACTTATTAAAAGGAATAAAGAATACCGCAATCATTAAAACACCAATCACAATAGATAATTGTTGTTGAATTCCGGCTAAATACAACCCTTTACCTAAAAGTCCAAATAATAATCCGATAAATGAATAGGTTAATAACCGACCCAAATGATATAAGCTGGTTTGAAAAGCCATCTTAACAGGCGATTGTTTATCTATTGGCAAAATAAATGCTATGGGGCCACACATGCCTATACAGTGAAAACCTCCTGCTAACCCTAATAAAAATGCTGATAAAAACATATTAAAAATGTATTTTTTCTTTATATAAATAAGCCACCTCTTGGTATTTCCAATCAACTTTTAGGTTCCATGTCCCCTTTTTTAGCTTCAAAGGATCAACTTCAAAAACAGGAGTTTTTAGTTCAATTTTTTGTTCAAAATCAAACTGATCATCTATAAGATATTGAAAATTAATAGTTCCTTTAATTTCTGAAAAATTTAACTCATCAGGAAAAATGATGAGCAGTTTTCCATCCTTAGGTTGAACAAGGATATTTTTAGGCAATTTTCTAGCATTTTCTAGTTTATTAAGCTCTAATTGAAACAATAACTCATCTTTATAATAATTCTCAGATACTAATTGATGATCATATTTCTTATTAAAAATTAGTTGAAATACGATAGATCCGATAAATATCATAAATGTTGCTAATGCAATTACAATACTCCAACCCCAATTTATTTTTATGTTCATTTGTTCAAATTTATTTTTTAGGTCCTAAAAAATTAGTTTTAAAAGTATCAATTAACTTTCCATTACTATAAACGCCAATGTTAATTTTTTCTTTTGTTGATTTTAGATCGGAAGATTTAATTTTGATGAAAATAGTTCCATTAGATAAACTTTGATTTTTTAAGGTAATTAAATTACCTATGACTTCAATTTCACCTTCATGAGATACTAATTGGAATGATAAATTTTCTATATCACTCGTAGTTTTGTTCACTAAATTATAGGTAAATATATTACTGATAACACCATCAGCGCTTGTTTGATAGGTTTGTCCGGGTAATCTTAAGAAATTGGATTCAACGTCATTTCTCAAAAATAGCAATAACACAAAAACACTTAATAAAAGCGATAAAACCACCGTATAAAATTGTAATCTTATGTTAAATTTAAAAGCTTCATTTTTAGCAATATTTTCTTCGGATGCATATCTAATTAAACCTCTTTCAAAACCTGATTTATCCATGATATCATCACAGGCATCTATACAAGCTGTACAATTAATACATTCTAACTGCGTTCCGTTTCTGATATCGATACCTGTTGGACACACCTGTACACATTGTTTACAATCTATACAATCGCCAAAGCCGGCCGATTTTCTGTCTTCATTTTTTCTCAGTTTCTGCCTGCCTGATACACCTTCTCCTCTAACATAATCATAAACAACATTGATTGATTTATTATCCAATAAAACACCTTGTAATCTGCCGTACGGACAAACAATAATACAGGCTTGTTCTCTAAACCAAGCAAATACAAAATAAAATACAGCGGTAAACAAAAGTAAATAAATAAATGTGGACAGATGACTTACGGGTCCATCTTTAATATGCTCAATGAGCACATCTCCCCCAATTAAATACGCTAAAAACACATTAGAAATGAGGAACGAAATAATAAAAAATGTAGTCCACTTAATGGTTTTTTTAAGTACTTTTTCAGTATTCCAAGCTTGTTTTTGAAGTTTTAGTTGTTTTGATCGGTCACCTTCAATAAAATACTCAATTTTACGGAATACCATTTCCATAAAAATGGTTTGCGGACAAAGCCATCCGCAGAAGATTCTTCCAAAAATGACCGTAAAAAGAATAATAAAAACGATGGATACTAGCAATGAAATTACCAATAAATGAAAATCTTGTGGCCAAAATGGAAATCCGAAAATATTGAATTTTCTATCTAATATATTGAACAACAGAAACTGGTTGCCATTTACTTTTATAAATGGTGAAGCAAACATAAACAAGATTAATACCCATGAAAGATAAGTTCTATATTGATAGAAAAAACCTTTTGGTTTTTTAGGATAAATAAAATTTCGAGTCCCTTTCTCGTTTATAGTTGCAATAGAGTCTCTAAAAGATTCTTTGTGTTTCGTTTCCATACTATATAAAAAGACTTTTTAATCAATTTCAATCAAATTTACCGCTATAAAACAATATAATAAGCTATAAAAGTGACAAATAATTAAAAAGTCTTTATCCTATTTAATTGATTATTCTGTCCAAATTTCCCCTTCAGGTGCTTTTGGAACTGCTGGTGTAGTACCTTTTAAAGATAACACATAACTTGCTAAAAGCTGACGTTCTTTTGCTGATAATACAGTTTCCCAAGCAATCATTCCCTTACCTGGTCTTCCACCTTTTGTAATGGTATTGTATATATTGTCAAATCCGCCACCATTAATCCAATATTCATCGGTTAAATTAGGTCCGATAGTTCCACCACCATCTGCTAAATGGCAAGCCACACAAGTTTTGGTTGCAAATAATACTTTTCCTTCTGCTAAACTAGCTTCATCCGTTAAAGCCACTAAATTGGAAGTGTCAAATAATTGTGGATTGGCAGCTTTGTAGGCTTCTACTTCTTCAGCAGCAATTCTTAATTCAGTCTCCAACTCTTTTTGTTGATCGTAAGAATCAAAATACCAAGCCTGAAACATATATACAATTGAAATAAAAACTGTGATATAAAATCCCCATAACCACCAAGGTGGCAAAACATTGTCTAACTCCTGAATTCCATCATAATCATGATCAAGTAAAATCTCATTTTCATTTTCTATTTCTTTTGCTTTAGTTGCAGATTGTAAGAATCTTTTCCAAAAAGAACTATTGTTGCTCATAATCTTTATTTTTTAATTCGTTGATGTCTAATGGTAAATTACTTAATTCTTCTATTTTACTTTTAGGAATTACAAATACATAAATTAACATTCCAATAAAAATACTGAAGAAAATGATTAATGAAATCATGGGATATAATCCTATTCCATCAATACGCTCCAAATTATGTTTAATAAATTTTAACATGATTATCGTTTTATATCAGTACCTAAACGTTGTAAATAAGCTATTAAAGCAACAATCTCTTTGTTGTGTACCAATTTATGATCAAAGTTTTTAATAAATTCAGGATCTTGACGTAAGTTGTGTTCAATTAAAGCAGCCTCTTCTTGCATAGTAATAACCGCTTTTTCAATTTGATCATCTGTATACGGCACTCCCAATTTTCTTAAATGAGTCATTTTAGTCTGAATTAAATCATAATCCATATCATTTTCAACCAACCAGGAGTAGCTAGGCATAATAGAACCTGGTGAGGTAGATCT
>JAMPYA010000108.1 GCA_023700885.1 Flavobacteriaceae bacterium | reverse complement strand
GTTGGTACTTTTGAGATACTTCTAAAAAATGGTAAAAATCAACTGAAATATAGCTACGAATTAAAACAAAGAGCTCATAATTCATCATTAAGAAAAGGTTTTGACAGTTCTGATATGGTATATTTAGTGATGCCGGACCGATTTGCGAATGGAAATCCGGAAAATGATTCTCATCCTCAATTAACCGATAAATTAAACAGAGATTATTTAGGAGGAAGACATGGTGGTGATATTCAAGGAATTATCTATCAATTAGATTATATTAAAGAACTTGGTGCTACCGCAATTTGGAGCACACCGCTTTTAGAAGATAATGACGATAAATATTCTTATCATACTTATGCGCAATCTGATGTTTACAAAATTGATCCGCGTTACGGAACGAATGAAGATTATAAACGTTTGGCAGATGAAATGCACAAAAGCAACATGAAGTTAATCATGGATTATGTTACCAATCATTGGGGTATCAAGCATTGGATGATGAAAGATTTGCCAACCTATACTTGGATGAATCAATTCCCGGGATATGCCAATTCTAACTATAGAATGAGCACACAAATGGATCCTAATACATCTAAAATAGATGCTAAATATTGTATGGATGGCTGGTTTGTATCATCAATGCCAGATTTAAATCAAAAAAATCCGTTGGTGTTAAATTACTTAACTCAAAATGCCATTTGGTGGATTGAGTACGCAGGTTTAGATGGACTTAGAGTAGATACCTATTCATACAATGATAAAGAAGCTATTGCTAAATGGACAAAGTCTATCATGAATGAATATCCCAATTTTAATATTGTTGGAGAGGTGTGGATGCATGATCAAGCTCAAATGGCTTATTGGCAAAAGGATAGTAAAATAGGCGCCATTCAAAGTTATAACTCAAATTTACCAAGTGTTATGGATTTTACCTTACACAATGCCATAACTGTTGTATTTAATGAAGAAAATCCAACTTGGAATGAAGGTATGATCAAAGTGTACGAAAACTTTGTAAATGATTTTCTTTATCCAGATATCAATAACATCATGATTTTTGCTGAAAATCACGATACACAAAGAATTCATCATTTATATAAAGATAATATTGAAAAATATAAATTAGCGATGACTATAATTGCTACTGTTCGTGGAATCCCGCAATTATATTATGGTTCTGAAATTGGGTTAACCGGTAATAAAGATAAAGGTGATGGCGATATTAGAAGAGATTTTCCAGGCGGATGGAAAAATGACACAAATAACGCTTTTACAAAAGAGGGTAGAACCGATAAACAAAATGAATTGTTCAATTTTACTAGTAAATTATTTAACTGGAGAAAAGGAAAATCAGTAATTCATTTTGGAAAAACGACCCATTATTTACCAGAAAATAATGTGTATGTGTATTTCCGCTATAATGATGATGAAAAAGTGATGATAGTGATAAATAACAGTCCCAAAGAACAAACTATTTCTTTAAATCGATTTAAAGAAAGTATTGAAAACCATACAAAAGGATTGGAAATATTATCAGATAAAACAGTTGATTTTACAAATGAATCATTATTGATTCACGCAAAATCTTCTATGATTATTGAGTTAAAATAGCTATAAAATGATACTATTAAAATTGAAATTAAACTTTAAAAATCATTTGTTAACTTTAATAGTTTTTATTGGTTTTTTTGTTTATGCTCAAAACCCATCCAGAATTTATAAGGGTTTTAAGCAAATGAATCAGCAAATAGAAATCAATACAAATGAAGGGAACTATTTCATAAAACCTTATAACGAAAATATTTTTGAAACATCATTTATTCCAAACGGAGAAGTCTATAATGCAACTTCACACGCGGTTTCATTCGTTTCTGAACAGATTAATGTTTCAGTAGATGATTTTTCTTCACATCTTTTATTTTCTTCAAAGGGACTTTCTGTTAAGATTGAAAAATCACCATTTAAAATTATATACTATTATAAAGGAAAAGAGTTGATTTCCGAAAAATTGGGGTACCAATCATCTTTAAAATCATTTAGTATTGATTTTAATTTAACTGATGATGAGGTTTTATATGGTGGTGGTGCCCGTGTTTTAGGAATGAATCGTCGCGGAAATAAACTGCAATTGTACAATAGGGCACATTACGGTTATGAAACCAAATCTGAGCTGATGAATTATACAATGCCTTTGATGTTGTCATCTAAAATTTATGCCATACATTTTGATAATGCTCCCATTGGTTATTTAGATTTAGACAGCCAAAAAAATAATACTTTGGCATATGAATCTATCAGTGGTAGGAAAACATATCAAGTAATAGCTGCTGATAATTGGTATGATTTGATGAATCAATATACCAATTTAACAGGAAAACAACCCATGTTACCTCGGTGGGCTTTGGGTAATTTTTCAAGTCGTTTTGGCTATCATTCTCAGAAAGAAGTAAGCGAAACGGTACAGAAATTTAGAAATGATAAAATTCCGTTAGATGCTGTTATTGTCGATATTTATTGGTTTGGAAAAGATATTCAAGGACATATGGGTAATTTTGAATTTTTAAAAGATTCGTTTCCAAACCCAGAAAAAATGATGTCTGATTTTAAAAAAATAGGCGTAAAAACAATTTTAGTTACAGAACCTTTTATATTAACAACTTCTAAAAAATGGGAAGAAGCCGATAAAAATGGCTATTTAGGAAAAACCAAAACCGGAGCATCTTATCGTTATGATTTTTATTTTGGAAATACCGGTCTTGTAGATATCTACAATCCTAAAGCCAAAAAATGGTTTTGGAATATTTATAAAGATCTTACAAAAAGCGGTGTAAGTGGTTGGTGGGGAGATTTAGGAGAACCAGAAGTACATCCATCCGATTTATTACACGCAACAGGAACTGCAGATGAAGTTCATAATATTTACGGTCATGATTGGGCTAAATTAATTTATGAGGGATATCAAAATGATTTTTCAGCAGAGCGTCCGTTTATTTTGATGAGAGCCGGTTATTCTGGATCTCAAAAATATGGTATGATTCCATGGTCTGGTGATGTTAGCAGAAGTTGGGGAGGATTGCAACCTCAAACTGAAATTGCACTTCAAATGGGAATGCAAGGGTTGGCATATATGCACTCTGATTTAGGAGGTTTTGCCGGTGGTGAACTTTTTGATGCAGCATTATATACACGTTGGTTGCAATACGGAGTTTTTCAGCCAATCTATAGACCTCATGCTCAAGAACATATTGCTCCAGAACCTGTTTTTCACGATGCTAAAACGAAAGCGCTCGCAAAAAAATCGATTGAATTGCGCTACCAATTATTGCCGTATAATTATACCTTGATGTTTGAAAATAATCAATTTGGTAAACCCTTAATGCGCCCTTTATTTTTTGAGGATCAGCATAATCATGAATTATTGGAAAAATCGGATATCTATTTATGGGGAGATTCATTTCTAATCGCTCCGATAACACAATCAAGAATTGAAGAAAAGGAAGTTTATTTTCCCAAAAATAACAATTGGTTTGATTTTTATACAGATCAAAAATATAAAGCCGGAACCACTCAAAAAGTGGAGGTGAAAGAAGAGTATATTCCGACATTTGTGCGTGGAGGTTCTTTTATTCCAATGATAAAAACGATACAAAATACCGAAGATTATACCTTAAATCAGTTTGATTTACACTTTTATTATGATGAATTAACCAAAGTTAGTAGCGGACAATTATATAACGATGATGGTAATACTGTAAATGCATTTGAAAAGGGTCAATTTGAATTGTTTAATTTTCAAAGTACTTTAGATGATAAAAAATTAACGCTTTTAATAAGTAATACAAGTGGATTAGATGATAATACAACTTCTAAATCGATAACTGTTAAAATTCATAGCTTAAAGAAAAAACCAAAACGCGTATTTATCGATCATAAAAAAGTTTCTTATGAATGGAATGAGCAAACTAAAGGTCTTCAATTAAAAGTTTTGGTATCAAATAATCAATCAAAAAATATATATATCAATTTAAATAACTAAAAACTCAAAACATGAAAAAAATAATTTATGCAGTTAGTTTGTTAATGCTATTTGCTGCTTGTAAAAAAGAAATCGCTAAAGTAGAAGAAGTTAACCCGGTTGTAACCGATGAAATGATGGCTTCAGCAGTTATTTACGAAGCTAATATTCGTCAGTATTCTCCTGAAGGTACTTTTCAGGCTTTTACAAAAGATATCCCAATGTTAAAAGAAATGGGAGTTGATATTATTTGGCTGATGCCCATACACGAAATTGGAGTTAAAAATAGAAAAGGTGGTTTAGGAAGTTACTATTCAATAAAAGATTATAGAAGTGTAAATCACGAATTTGGAACTATTGAAGATTTTAAAAATCTTGTTAAAACAGCTCATGAAAATGGAATGTACGTTATTTTAGATTGGGTGGGAAATCATACAGCTTGGGATCATGCCTGGGTTACAGAACATCCAGACTTTTATACTAAAGATGAAAAAGGAAATATGATTGCTCCATTTGATTGGACAGATGTGGCAGAATTAGATTATTCTAATGAAGCTTTACGCACTGCTATGTTAGAAGATATGAAGTATTGGGTTGCTGAATTAAATGTGGATGGTTTTAGATGTGATGTAGCAGCAGAAGTGCCAACAGATTTTTGGGAAAAAGCATCTAATGAATTACAACAAATTAAACCATTGTTTATGTTAGCTGAAGCTGAAAAACCTGAATTATTAAAAAAAGCTTTTCATATGCAATATGCTTGGGAAGGACATCACATTTTTAATCAAGTAGCTCAAGGAAAGAAAAAAGTTACAGAATTTGATGCCTATATAGCTAAAATGGATACGGTTTTAGAAAAAGATGATATCATGATGCATTTTGTATCTAACCACGATGAAAACTCATGGAATGGCACTGTAAAAGAAAGAATGGGTGAATCTGTTGAATTGTTTATGGCTTTATCGTATACGGCTCCAGGGATGCCATTAATTTATAATGGAGAAGAATATGACTTAAATAAACGATTACGTTTCTTTGAAAAGGATACTATTGTTAAAGAAAAAGGCCAATTCTTTGATATTTATAAGCAATTAAATGTTTTAAAGAAAAGTACTAAAGCCTTACATACGGGTAAAAATAAAGCTGAATATGTGCGTTTAAAAACTAATAACAATGATGATGTGTTAGCTTTTTTAAGAGAGAAGGAAGGTGATAAATTACTATTTATTGGCAATTTTACAGCTAAAGAAATGGATGTTTTAGTAGATGCTGATGGAAGTTATAAAAATTATATGACCAGCAATACAGAGGAACTTAACAAAGCAACTCCAATAAAATTAAAAGCATGGGAATATAAAATTTTAGTTAATAAATAGTTAGACTATATACACGAAATAAAGAAGCCATTGATTTTTCAATGGCTTCTTTGTTATAGTATGGTTTTTATCATTACATATATTTTCTGCGTTCAGCCAACAGTGCTTGCTTGCGCTCAAATTCTTCCTCTTTTCTTTTGATTTCTTCCTGAATATGTAAGGCAGATATATAAATACCCATTTTAGATCTAACCAAATAAAGTATGGTTAAAACTATAGATGTAACAGGAATTGAATAGGCAAATTCAACTTCATCAACATACTGAGCTCCATCATTCAATACACTAATCAATTGAAACATATAGGTAGAGATGGGTACTGCAATGGCATGGAACCACCAGCTCTTGCTGTCAATAAACCAAATAAGTAAAAGAATTAAAGGTACTAATTTGGAGAATACTGCATGCATAAAAACAAAAAGACTAGGGAAAACGCCACTTTTAAAAGTAAAAATTGGAGTTTCCCAAGTCTCTGTGTCAGGAAAATATTGATATACGTATAATAAATAAGGAGATATAATTATCAATAAAAGAATTATACTACCCGTTAGTAGGGACAACCCAGAGTCTTTTCTCGATAGCTTGTTTTTTGAATTGGTCATTGTTTTGCTCGTCATTTTTATTATCAGCGGTAAAAGATGTAACTGTAAATAAAACAGCAGCAAATATAAATAATCCTAAGGCTAGTTTAATAGTTTTCATAATTTTATTTTTAAAGGTTAGTGATTCAAAGTTAAAAATTATGTTTTCTAAAAAAAGAGCGTCGGCTTATCTGGTTTCATTAAGTTACCAATCTTACCTTTATTTATGGTAAATATATATCTTAAAATTCATTTTCGTATTAAATTTAAAAGTATAATTTTAATTATTCAAAAAAAATAAAAACATATATTCATTGTAAAATAAGGGATTTTCAACGAATTTTTATTTAAAAACTGCTTTTTTTTATTATTTAAATAACTTAATTTAACTTTTTTGTCACTAAAATCATTGGTTTTTCTTCCTTATTAGTGATAAAAAACACATAAAAAATGCCTCCATCCTTTATTTTTAGCTTCTTTTTTATAGCATTTATAGTATCTGGGAAATTTCTAATCTTAATATTTGCGGTTAAATCAGGTAAAACAGCTTTCAATTGTTTAAAGTTGTACGGCAATTGTTCTAATACTTCATAACAGCTTCCAGGAAAATCAAGAGTGTTTTCAGAAGTGTATAAATGAGTGTTTTTTGCTAACTTATATATATTAAACCTTGCTGCAATCAAATTAAATACACCGGATTTGTATATCGCTTTATTAGGCTCATATAGATATTTTAATGGAAATGAATAGGGTATGATGCCATTTTCATCATTTAGATCATAATTAAAAGATTGAAATGAAGATCCTGCAATGTTTAGAGTTTTGATAGAAATCACATCATTATAATTTTTCTTTAAAATAAAGAGCAATTCTTTAACTTCATTGTCCACAGCTACAATATGAACTTCTTTTACAAATTTCAATTCTTTAATCCCGGTATTGATATCTAAAAAGGGTGAAACCTTAACAAGAATGGAATCGGTGTGTTTAAATAAAGCCGCTAAATGTAATGGCACATCTGGTAAACAGTCTGCTAAACGAAACACTTTACCTTTTAATTCATTTCTTCTGGAAGGATCTATATAAATCCAATCAAACTTTTTGGTTAAACTGTTTAGATATGTAATTCCATCATCATTTATACAACTTATATTAGATGCTTTAAGTTGCTGATAATTATAAGAAGTGATTTCTGAGAGCTCTTTGTCAATTTCGCAATGTATAACCTCTTTAAAACATTTTGAAAAATAAAAAGAATCAATTCCTAATCCTCCTGTTAAATCAATAATAGTATTACCACTAATAATGGTAGATTTATATTGAGCTGTTTTTTCTGATGAGGTTTGCTCAATATTTAACTTATTT
>JAMPYA010000107.1 GCA_023700885.1 Flavobacteriaceae bacterium | reverse complement strand
TTCAATTTCGTCTCTAATCTTTGCTGCTAATTCGTACTCTTCATGAGTAACAGCATCACTTAATTTTTGATGTAACTCATCAATTGTAAATTCCTCGAAATCATTAAAATCATCTTCTTTAGATAAAATATTCTCTAAAAAATCATCTAACTGATTTGCCTTTGATAATGGATCTTTTTGTTCTAATTTTAAAAAAATTCCAGCTTTTTCTAAAATATTTTCATAAGTAAAAATGGGTGCATCAAAACGGATTGCTAACGCAATTGCATCAGACGTTCTAGCGTCAACAGTTGCTTCAGTTCCATCTCTGTCACATATCAAACTTGAGTGAAAGACCCCATCAACTAATTTATGAATGATTATTTGTTTTACATTGATTTGAAATTTTTCAGCAAAACTCTTAAATAAATCATGCGTTAAAGGTCTTGGAGGCGTAATATCTTTTTCTAATGCAATAGCAATTGATTGAGCTTCAAAAGCGCCAATAACAATTGGCAATGTTCGTTCCCCTTCCATCTCATTGAGTACTAGTGCATAAGCGCCACTTTGAGTTTGACTGTATGAAATTCCTTTTATTGCGAGCCTGATCAGCTTCATTAATTGATTATAAGTAGGTTAAGTTGTAAGATAACAAATGTAGAAAAAAACTGTCTAATTAAGGAGTTATTCACTCAATTAATTAGACAGTTTATAAAAGTTGATATTTAATGAATATTATGAATTCTGAGCTTTAAATTCTTTAAGTTTCTCAATAAACTTGGGAACTACTTCAAAAGCATCACCTACAACTCCGTAATCTGCTGCTTTAAAAAACGGAGCCTCTGGGTCTGTATTGATAACCAATTTCACTTTAGATGAGTTTACTCCTGCTAGATGTTGAATAGCTCCAGATATTCCAATAGCGATGTATAAATTTGAAGTTACTGGTTTTCCTGTTTGACCCACATGCTCGCCATGAGGTCTCCAACCTAAATCAGATACAGGTTTAGAGCATGCAGTTGCTGCTCCTAAAACTTCAGCTAATTCTTCAATCATTCCCCAGTTTTCAGGGCCTTTCAATCCTCTACCTCCAGAAACCACGATATCTGCATCAGCAATAGTTACTTTACCGGTAGTTTTATCTATAGAAGTTGAAGTAACGCCACTGTTAATGAGTGTAGGAGAAAATGTTTCTTCGCTTCCAGAAACTACTTGTTCTTTTAAGCCAAAAGAGTTTTTAGCTAATCCAATTACTTTTACTGCAGTTTTGATCTCAGAATTATTGAATGCTTTGTTAGAAAACGATTTTCTTTTAACAACAAATGGTGATGTAGAACTTGGTAAAGCTACTACATTGGTAGCCAAGCCTGCATTTAAATTAACAGCAACTATTGGAGCTAAATAGATTCCGTTACTGCTTGAATCGATAATTACGACTTGTGCATTTTCTTTATTTGCTGCTTGTTTAATAACATCAGCATATATTTTAGCATTAAATATTGCTAAAGATGGATTAGATGTTTTTAAAACTTTTTCAGCTCCATAAGTGTATAAAGAAGAAGTGTCATCAGCATTAATAGTTAAAACTACTAAGTTTGTTCCCAATTGTTCAGCTACTTTTTTTCCGTATGAAGTAACTTCAAAAGCAGTTTTTTTAAATTTTCCTTCCGTTGATTCGGCAAAAACTAATACAGCCATATTTTTTCAGATTTATCTTTAAATAAAATTGTTATTAAATTACTTTGGCTTCAGTATGCAATAAATTAACTAATTCAGCTAGGTTATCTGCATTTACCAATTTAACAGCTCCTTTAGCTTCTGGTTTTTCAAAGTTGATGGTAGCAGTTGTATTATCAAAAGCAACTGGTTCTACTATTGAAAGTGGTTTAGTACGAGCAGTCATAATTCCTCTCATGTTAGGTATGCGTAAATCTTTTTCTTCTACAATACCTTTCTGACCTGCAATAACGGCCGGAAGTGAGGTTGCTAAAACTTCTTTACCCCCGTCAATTTCGCGAGTTGCAGAAATGTTATTTTCTGCTACTTCAAATCCGATACAAGCATTTACAAAGTTATAATCTAGTAAAGTAGCTAACATACCCGGAACCATTCCTCCGTTATAATCAATAGATTCTCTTCCTGCAATAATTAAATCAAAATTTCCATTTTTTACTACTTCAGCCAATTGTTTAGCAACAAAAAAACCGTCAATAGGTTCTGCATTAACACGAATAGCATCATCGGCTCCAATTGCTAATGCTTTGCGTAAAGTTGGTTCTGTAGTTGTGTTTCCAACATTTACAACAGTTACAGAAGCGCCTTGATTTTCTTTTAACCACATGGCACGGGTTAAAGAATACTCATCATGTGGATTAATAACATATTGCACACCATTGGTGTCAAACTTCGTATCTTTATCCATGAAGTTAATTTTCGAAGTGGTATCAGGCACATGACTTATACAAACTAATACTTTCATCTTGTATATAATTATTTAAGTGATTTTTAATGATTTTAATAATGGTTACGAAGATAGGAAATTATTTATAAATATATTATGCATGCATAATAAAAATTTGTTGTTTTAATGTAGAATATCTAATATTTGAGGCAATATTTTTAATATTCTTTAATTATCAATGAAAATGATTAGTTGATAAAAAATAGATATTAATTTTTATGGAATCAAAAGTATTAATTATTGAACCTTTGTTTGTTATTGTATAGAATAAAGTTTTATTTTAATTGGTAACATTTATGACCAATTAATTGGTTTTTTTTGAAATTACTTTGTAAAAATATCATCATCAGATATAAAAAACATAAACAGCTTTTTTAAAAGCTTTTATACATAAAAAATCATATATGAAAAATATAATTTCTTTAATTATTATCTCCTTTTTTACCCTAACATCATGGTCTCAAATTAAAATTGGAGGAATTGTGGTTGATGTATATAATAATCCAATTCCGTATGCCAATGTTGTTTTTGTTGGTTCAACAGTTGGAACAATTACGAACGAAAAAGGTCAATTTTATATTGAATGTAATAAAAACATTAATGATGTAGAGTTCTCTTTTGTCGGTTTTGAGAAGAAAAGAATTAAAGTAAAAAATAAAGATCTAAATCTAAAAATTACACTTGAAGAGCAAAGTAATCAGCTTCGAGAAGTTGTTTTATATGGTGGAAAAACAAAGAAAAAGGGGAATCCGGCAATTGATATTCTAGAGAAAGTTTGGGAAAAGAAACGTCAAAATGGATTATATCTTTTCAATCAGTATCAATATGATAAATACGAAAAAATAGAATTTGATCTCAATAACATTGACAGCACTTTAATTAAAAGTAAAATATTTAAAGGTTTAGAGGTAGTTTTTGAACATATTGATACCTCTAAAGTTACAGGAAAAACATTTCTTCCGGTGTTCATCAATGAGTCATTGTATAAAACGTATGGTTCTAATCAATATCAAAAAAGGAAAGAGGATTTAATCGCTAACAAAACATCTGGATTTGATGGCAATCAATATATCATCACTTTTGTAAAAGATTTATATGCAGATTACAATATCTATGAAAATTACATTAAATTGTTTGGAAAGAGTTTTGTAAGTCCGGTTGCTAAAACAGGTGTAAATGCCTATAATTATGTGCTTCGCGATAGTTCGTTTATTGATAATAAATGGTGCTACAATATTGTGTATTATCCACGTAGATCGGGCGAATTAACATTTAAAGGTGATTTTTGGATTAATGACACCACGTTTGCAGTTAAACAAATAAATATGCAAGTTTCTAAAAGTGCTAATATCAACTGGGTAAAAGATTTATATATTGAACAATTATATGAAGTGCTTAATGATTCTGTTTTCTTATTAAAGAGAGATTTTTTGATGTCTGATTTTAGCTATATCAAAAAAGATAAATCCAAGGGATTGTATGGAAAAAGAACAACAAATTTTAAAAACTACAATTTTGAAGAAAAAAAAGATCAAGCGTTTTATGATAAGGAAACAGATATTTACGATGTTAGTATCTATAATAAAAATCAAGCGTTTTGGGCAGAAAATAGATTTGAAAGACTCAATAAAAATGAAGAGGGAATTTATAAAATGTTAGATACTTTGCATACAATTCCTAAGTTTAAAAGAATGGCTAATTTGGCTTCTATTTTAGCATCTAGTTATATCGAATTTGACAATTTTGATTTTGGACCCATATTCTCAACTTTTGGTTTTAATGATGTTGAAGGGTATCGTTTTAAGGTTGGAGGAAGAACGTATTTCGGACAAAATGATTTATGGCGTGTACAAGGATATTTGGCGTATGGAGAAAAGGATCATAAATTTAAATATGGAATATCTGGTAAATATATGTTTGATAAGAGAAATAGACTGATATTTACCCTAGGAAATAGGCGAGATGTTGAGCAAATTGGTGTTTCCTTAACTACAACTAATGATGTTTTAGGCAGAAGTTTTGCTTCATCAGCTTTTTTTGCAAGTGGCGATAATGGTAAACTGACCAATGTAAATTTAACAAGTATCGGATTGCAATATGAGCCCACTAAAAATTTTGAAATGAAAGTTGGTGCTTCTTATAGAACACTTGTTTCGGCTTCTCAAACTTTTAATCTCAATTATTTTGATAATAACAATATGATTCAATCTGAATTAGTGCAAACCGAGGTTGATATTTCATTTAAATACACACCCGGTAGAAAAACAATTGGTTATGGTGTTGAGAGAAGCGATGTAAATGATAAATTTCCAACCATTTTTATCAATGCTTCAGCAGGTTTAAAAAATATTTTAGGCAGTGATTTTGATTATCAAAAGATTCAGTTATTTTATAAACAACCATGGCAAATAGGTGGTTTTGGTAGATTTAAATCAACCATAGAAATTGGGAAAACCTTTGGTATTGTTCCTTTGGGGTTGCTAGATGTTGTTCCTGGCAATCAATCCTATTTCAGTATTGACAATGCTTTTGCAACCATGAATTATTATGAATTTGTAACCGATACCTACGCTTCTTTACAATTAGAACACAATTTTAATGGCCGTATATTTTCTAGAATACCCTATTTAAGAAAATTAAATCTAAGAGAAATTATTGGAGTTAAAGGCGTTTGGGGAGAAATTTCTGATAAGAATATAGCATTAAATGCCTCAAACATTATTTACAGAGCACCCGAAGATATTTATTGGGAATATAATGCAGGGATAGGGAATATTTTTAAAGTATTTAGACTTGATTTTTCATGGCGCGGTAGTTATCTTAATCTTCCTGATGCTAATAAATTTGTTGTACGCGGCACTTTCGGATTTCACTTCTAAAACTACATTTAGCTGAATTAAGTTCAGCGATTTAAACTTTTTTTTATCAACAAGTTTGTTTAGTTTTGCAAATCGTCTAAAAAATTATAATAATTACTATAAATCGAATAACTAAATGGAAAATTTAATTTATTATTTGCCGTTGGCTGGTGTTGTTGGACTTCTTTATATGTGGTATAAAGCAACATGGGTTACTAAACAAGAAGTTGGTACTGCAAAAATGGCTCGTATTGCCAAAAATATTTCAGATGGAGCTATGGCTTTTTTAAAAGCTGAATACAAAGTTTTGTCTGTTTTTGTACTGGCTGTAGCTGTTTTATTAATCTTCAAAGGAGAATCTGATAAAGATTCAACCCCATTTGTTGCATTGTCGTTTATCGTTGGAGCGTTAATGTCTGCATTAGCTGGTTTTATCGGAATGAGAATCGCAACTAAAGCAAATGTTAGAACAACCCATGCTGCAAGAACTTCTTTAAATAAAGCGTTAGAAGTGGCTTTTTCTGGTGGAGCAGTTATGGGATTAGGAGTTGTGTCATTAGGAGTGTTAGGAATTAGTGTATTGTTAATCATATTTAGTAATTTATATAATATTAATGATTCCAATGGTTTAACAATTATATTAAATGTAATCTCAGGTTTCTCTTTAGGAGCTTCATCTATTGCTTTATTTGCACGTGTTGGTGGTGGTATCTATACCAAAGCTGCCGATGTTGGAGCAGATTTAGTGGGTAAAGTAGAAGCTGGAATTCCAGAAGATCATCCATTAAATCCTGCCACTATTGCAGATAATGTCGGAGACAATGTAGGTGATGTTGCCGGAATGGGAGCTGACTTATTCGAATCTTTTGTAGGGTCAATTATTGCCACTATGGTATTAGGTGCAGTGTTTTTTGCAACTCCAGAATTTGCTGATTTTCAATTAGGAGCAGTGTATTTACCTTTAGCTTTAGCCGCTACAGGAATTTTAGTTTCAATCTTCGGAACATTCTTTGTTAAAGTGAAAGAAGGTGGAAATCCACAAACAGCTTTAAATATTGGAGAATATTTATCAGCTGGAGTGATGATTATTGTTTCATACTTCATCATTAATGCATTCTTGCCTGAAACATGGACTTTTGGAGGAAAAGAATATTCTTCTTTAGGTGTTTTTATTGCTACCATAGTAGGTTTGGTTGCCGGTTTAGGTGTAGGTATGATTACTGAATATTATACAGGAACTGGTACAAAACCGGTAAAAAGTATTGTAGATCAGTCTGTTACAGGTGCTGCGACTAATATTATTGCAGGCTTAGGTGTAGGTATGATGTCTACAGCTATTCCAATTTTATTAATTGCTGCAGCCATTATATTATCCTTTCATTTTGCGGGATTGTATGGTATTGCCATTGCTGCCGTTGGAATGTTAGCTAATACAGGTATTCAATTAGCGGTAGATGCTTATGGACCCATTTCTGATAATGCTGGAGGTATTGCAGAAATGGCTGAATTACCAAAAGAGGTTCGTGAACGTACCGATAAATTAGATGCAGTAGGTAATACTACCGCGGCTATTGGTAAAGGTTTTGCCATTGCCTCAGCTGCGTTAACAGCATTGGCATTATTTGCTGCATTTATGCAACAAGCCAATATGAAATCGATTGATATTTCACAATCTACTGTAATGGCAGGATTATTTGTCGGAGCAATGCTTCCTTTTGTATTCTCTGCACTAGCAATGAATGCAGTTGGTAGAGCAGCCATGTCAATGATTCAGGAAGTACGTCGTCAGTTTAGAGATATTCCTCAATTAAATGCTGCTTTAGCAGTGATGAAAAAATATGATAGTGATATGTCTAAAGCAACTGCAGAAGACAGAGCTATTTTTGATGAAGCAGATGGCGTTGCTGATTACCAAAAATGTGTGGCTATTTCTACTGAAGCTTCTTTAAGAGAGATGGTTTTACCGGGAGTATTAGCAATTGCTTCTCCTGTTTTAGTCGGATTTATTGGTGGACCTGAAATGTTAGGAGGTTTATTGGCTGGAGTTACCGTTTCTGG
>JAMPYA010000106.1 GCA_023700885.1 Flavobacteriaceae bacterium | reverse complement strand
CAGATTTTAAACGGGCGTCGTGAAGAAGCATTTAAGTCATTCAAAAAAACACTCGAATTGGAACCTTCCTCTTCATTATCTAAACATTATCTAGCCTTTCTTAATCAAGAATATGATCAAGATGGAACTACGATTAGCCTATCTGGATTTGCAGACGCTCGAACTGTTTCCATTGGTGGTTTATCGATGAATCCAAATTTTTACTTGATGCATCAAACCGACGATGGCTGGAAGATTACCATCCCGGATTTAAAAGGTATTATAACTTATTTTTTCATTGTAGATGGTAAAAAAATAATGGATCCACAGAATCCTGTCAAACAAACTATTCCAACTATTACTGGACCTGTTGAAATGAATGTACTAAACTTCAACTAGCCTGCTAACCATACATTGAAATGGATATATCAGCGGCATATTTTAATAAATAAAAACAGCCGTCAGACTCTCAAAATCCTCCTATTCAGATTAATATCCTTTAGACTCTTTTATTGCTCAACTTTAAGTCATTTTAACTTAGTCATTTTATTTTTTTTGATACTTTGTAGAAATATTTTAATACATACTTTATTCTGAATTATTCAATATGAAATCATATGAGTCAACTACCATGTAAAAATCTTCCAGCAGGTTAGATAATTCAATATCTCGCGCTACTATAAGCAAAAACTTCTTAATTTCTTAAGAGGTTTTTTTGTTTTTTAAATGGGCATAATTTATAAATGTTTGAAAAAATAAAGAGGATAATTAAGAGCTAAGGTAAAACAAGAGAATAGTTACATAGTTGAAAAGCAATTAAGTAACTATTCTGTTCCACTTATTTTGAGTATATTTGATATTCCTGTTATTTAAAATACTCAAGAATGAAAGATATAGCATCTTTTGATTCTGCTTTTATTAGTAAACTAAATGAAATCATTTTTGCAAACTTAGAAAATGAACATTTTGGAGTAAATGAATTGGCTCGTGAAATAGGACTAAGTAGATTTAAATTAAACAGTAAAATATATTTTATCTATCGAAAAACTAGCAATCAATATATAAGGGAAACAAGACTAATTAGAGCTATGGAAATGTTACAGCAAGAGTCTGTAACTGCTGCTGAAATTTCCTTTATGGTTGGATTTAGTAGCCCTGCTTACTTTAGTACGTGTTTTTCTGAATATTACGGTTTTCCGCCTGGAGAAGTGAGAAAGAAAGGTTTAATTCATTTAGTTGAAAACAAGGAAGACCTATTTTCTGTACCAAATTCAAATGAACTAGGTTATTTAAAATTATCATCATCTCAAAAGAAAAAGTTGACAATAAAAATGATGACTTTAATTACATTCATTATTTTATCAATAATTGTTGTAATTATTTATTCTGATAGTAATATTTTAGAAAAGGTCAATTTTTTCACTGTTAATCAATTGACAAAGCATAAGAAATCAATTGCAGTTTTACCTTTTATTAATGACAGTAAAGATCCTGATAATGTGTATTTTATCAATGGTGTTATGGAAGCCATTTTAGATAACCTATCTAAAATCGAAGATTTGGATGTTCGTCCCAGAACATCAGTTGAGCAATATCGAAATAATAAAACTAAAACGATATCTCAAATTGCCAGAGAACTTGGGGTTAATTATATTATCGAAGGAAGCGGACAAAAAATTGGCAACCAGGTGAGTCTCTATATTCAGTTAATAGATGTCAGTGCTGAAAAGCATATTTTTTCACACAATTATAACCATAAGCTAGAAGATATTTTTAACTTACAAAGTGAAGTAGCTATAAAAATCGCCTCCCATATTAATGCAGTTATTTCCATTCAAGAAAAAGAATTAATCGAAAAAATATCAACTACTAATATTGCTGCACTGAATTTATATTTGCAAGGAAATGATATTCATAACATTGCAGAATCTGAGAAGAATTGGCAACTAGATATTAAGGCAGAACGATTATATAAAAAAGCAATTCAATTAGACTCAACTTATGCTGATGCTTATTCAGCACTTGGATGGGTAGTATACAACCGAAATACTGATTCTGCCTTTTACCTGGCCAAAAAGGCATTGCATTTTGATGCTAAAAATCCAGAGGCCTATAATTTGAAAGGTTGCATTTATAGAGATAAAGGGATGGAGAAAGAGGCTGAGGAAGCTTTAAAATTATCTATTAAACACAAACCCAATAATTCTTCTGCATTTCGAAACTTAGGTGAGTTATACTTTTACCAAGGAAAATGTTATAATGCCATAGAAAATCAACTAAAGGCTTTTCATTTGGAAAATAATTTGACACAGGAACGCAATAATCTTGAAAGTATAAGCCAGAGCCTCTATAGTCTAGGGTTTTATAAAGAAGGAGAAAAATATGCTATAAAGCTACTAGAACAAAACAATGACTCATCTTATTATTATTGGAGTTTTGCCACAGTTGATCTTGATCGCGGAAATTATAAATCAGCACTTAATTCAGCTATTAAAATGTATAATTGTGACACAGAAAATCTAGACAATATTTATTTGTTATTTTATACTTATTTATATTTAAGAGATTTTAAAAACGCCAAAATATTGATGCAAAAATATATGTTGCTCATAAAGAAACAAGGACTGAAAATAGAACCTGATTATCTTATAGGATTTGCCTATTTTGAAAATGGCCAAAAAAAAGAGGCTGATTTTCATTTTAATGGAGTAATAAAAAAACAATTGAATATTATTGAACTAAACCAGCCATCTACTACCTGCTCTGCCTACTTAACTTTAGCAAAAATATATTCTGTACGTAATGAAAAGGCAAAATCAATTGAAATGCTTCAAAAAGTAAAAGAGTATATGAATCATACGGTTATCAGGATAAAAGATTATAAAAATTGTACGATGTTTGACAATATAAGACAAGAACCTGAGTTTGCACAATATATCAAGGAAGCAGAAGTGAAATACCAGCGAGAACATAATAAAGTTGAAAAATTATTGCGTGCAGAAGGTATTTTGGATGTATCTACCAAAAATTAGGCACTTTTTAGTTGGTTTTTTTTAATAATTTTTTGTCCTAAAATTTAGTATAGACTCTTTTCTTTTACATCTTTTTATTTTAATGTACTACGCTAATATTTATTTTAATTGTTTTTAACAATTATTGAAATCTTTCAATAAAAATTGAAATAAATAATCTAAAAATGAAAGTTTTTTATTCAATATTGAAATGTAACATTTGTTACTTTGACCTAAATTTAGCTACAATTAACTATCAAATTTAGTTGGGTGGAGGAATCTGAAAATCCTTAAACAGAGTAGGAAATAAAATAATCAAAATTTATTTTTATGAAAAAGCCTAGTGCCTTAAAAATGCTAAAAATCACACTATGTATAGTGATGATTTTTGGCGCAATATCTTGTAGTGAAGATGCCAATTTTATAGATGCAGATAATCAACTTCAAGAAGAAACTATCATAAATCTGAATGCTTTAAGAACAGCATCGCCAATAACTCCATGGGCAACTCCGGGTTCAATTACAGTTTGGGATAATAATGTAGGAGTTTTAAACACAGCATTATGGTTACCGCCAAACTTGGGAGCATTACCAAATTACAGTTTTACTCAATTTCCTTCTTATGACTTTTCTCCTTACTATTTAAATGGCGAAACAGAGTATAATCCTGCTAATTATGATGTGATGGCTCATTTTGGGTACATAAGTCCTGTAGCAGTTACAGGTGCAGTCGTTGAATTTACATTTCCTCAAATTAAATATTTTCTACCTCATATGAATAATGCAAATCAACAAAGAATATATACGGTAACTAATGTAGATAATCAAACAGTAATAACTTGTACCACAGATTTAATTGTAGGAATGAATCCTATGTTTTGTTTTTTAGTAAAAGTAGATTGTGGTAAAGGGAAAAGTGGGTATGCTACTATTTGGTCTGATATGAAAGTAAATGGTGTTTCAGTAAAAGGAACTATAAAAAACAAAGTTTTTGAATGTAATTAAAGAGATAATTCTATAATTTTTAGTTTTTTATCACAGCCATAATTTCTTAAATTTTCAAACTCCCTTAACAAAAATTGAAAATTTTGCCACAAAATCTATATGAATCATCTATTGTTTTATAAGGACTTTACTAGATATAAATTTTCAAAATTGTTTTGGAGGAATCCGAAAATTCATTAACAGATTAGGAAATACATTAACTAAACTTTATTTCTATGAAAACAACAACTTATTTTACACTGTTAACATTCCTAATATTTTTAGGATGTTCAAAAAATGATGAGGATTTGAATGCTACCCTTAAGGAAAGTCAAATTAAACCAGCATCAGAAACTCAGTTAAATAATGAATCAACAGAGAGAAAAGACCCAAAGGGATTAAATTATACGGTATCACATAACTTCAAGTGGGGTTATTGGACTCCTTTAATCTGTGATGAAGTGGTAGTTGGCTCTCTTGAAGGAATACTTGATGTTCATTGTGTTATGTTTGGGCATTACAATCCTGATTTTCCAGGCAATTTAAACAAATTTGTTTGGCAATGGATGATTATGAATTATTCAGGATTTTTAACAAATGAAAGTACTGGAGAAGTGTTTAAAATAAATGAATCTGATAAGGTATTTTTTGATGGAACTTTTACTTGGCACTCCAACATTATAGGTAATAAAGGTAGTCATTACATCCTTTTTGGTTCATCAACAGATGCGTATCCATGGTTTAAAATAGATAAAGCCATTTGTCCGGGTTCTTAATAAATTTATTAAAATTTTAAAAGAGACTTTAGAGATAGAGTCTTTTTTTTGTGCTTTAAATCCGTCTATATTTTTCATAAATTAAAGCTATAACAAATTTTTATTAAACCATAGATTTATTATATTTGGACTCCTTTTGAGTATTGGTTTTTCATAAAATTATACAATCTGTTTTAAATCTAAAAAAGGAAGTAAAGATATGGAGCACTCCATGTGACAATTAAAAACTATAAGTTAAACACATGAAAGAATATCAAATTATTGTACTAGCCAAACAAGTTCCAGACACAAGGAATGTAGGGAAAAATGCTATGAAAGCAGATGGAACAGTAAATAGATCTGTTTTACCAGCTATTTTTAATCCAGAAGATTTACATGCTTTAGAACAAGCAATTCGCATCAAGGATGAATTTCCAAAATCAACCATTACAATATTAACTATGGGGCCTGTTCGTGCTGCAGAAATACTTCGTGAAGGGTTATATCGTGGTGCTGATGCGGGTATTTTATTAACCGATCGTGCTTTTGCTGGTTCAGATACACTAGCAACATCCTATGCACTTTCGTGTGCTATTAAAAAAATAGGAAATTATGATATCATAATTTGTGGACGACAAGCTATTGATGGCGATACCGCACAAGTGGGGCCACAAGTAGCTGAAAAATTAGGAATTCCGCAGATTACGTATGCCGAAGAAATTATTTCCTTAACGGATGATAAAATTCAAGTAAAACGAAGATTGGAGCACGGAGTAGAGGTTTTAGAAGGTACATTTCCTATATTAATTACCGTAAATAATTCTGCACCCCATTGTCGGCCAAGACATGCTAAACGCTTAATGAAATACAAACACACTTCAACATTAAGTGAAAGTCAAGATAAAAGTGAAGATTATCTCGTTACTTCAATGGGAAATCAGTATATCATCAAAGAATGGGGCGTCAATGATATTGAATGTGATCGTGAACAACTTGGACTTGGGGGTTCTCCTACAAAAGTGAAAAAAGTGGAAAACATTGTTTTTCAAGCAAAAGAATCACTGAAATTAGAAGATAATGATGAAGATATCAATGAATTAATGAAAGAATTAATTACCTCACATATTATTGGTTAATAATATAAAAAATATAAACAGATGAATAATGTAACTGTATATTGCGAATTGGATGAAGGCAAAATTGCTGATGTTAGTTTTGAATTGCTTACCAAAGGAAGAAGTCTTGCCAATCAACTTAACTGTAAATTAGAAGCGATATTAATTGGACACAATCTTAAGGGTTATGAAAAAATGTTATTTCCTTATGGTGTTGATACGCTCTTTATTGCTGATGATAAAAGATTAGATCCCTATGCTACTTTACCTCATACCTCAATTTTGGTAACTCTTTTTAATGAAGAAAAACCACAAATAGCTTTAATGGGTGCAACTACCATTGGTCGTGATTTAGGACCTCGTGTTTCATCGGCTTTAAAAAGCGGATTAACGGCAGATTGTACTGAACTAGAAATTGGAGACCACGAAGTAACAAGAGATAAAAAGGTTTATAAAGATCTTCTTTTTCAAATTAGACCAGCTTTTGGTGGAAATATTATTGCAACTATTATCAACCCAGATTGTCGTCCGCAAATGGCAACAGTTAGAGAAGGAGTAATGAAAAAAGCTATTTTCAATCCGCTACACAAAGGGAAAATAGTAGATTTAGATGTTTCTAAATACGTTGATGAAACAGCTTTTGTAGTTAAATTAATTGAACGTCATGTGGAGGAATCAAAAGTAGATATCAAAAATGCAACAGTAGTTGTTGCTGGTGGATTTGGTGTAGGCTCTGTAGAAAATTTTGGTTTATTGTATGAACTTGCAGCACTTATAGGTGGTGAAGTTGGTGCTTCACGTGCGGCAATTGATGCCGGTTATGTTGGTCATGAAAGACAAATAGGACAAACAGGTATAACTGTAAGACCAAAATTATATATAGCATGTGGTATTTCAGGTCAAATTCAACATTTATCCGGAATGTTGGATTCAAGTATTATTATTTCTATAAATAACGACCCAAATGCACCAATTAATAAAATTGCAAATTACGTTATACAGGGAAAAGTAGATACTGTAATTCCGAAAATGATTAAATACTATAAAGAAAATACAAAGTAATTTGTAACGATAAAAAAATGAATTATGGCAAATTTTTTTACTGACAATCCACATCTTCAATTTCAACTTTCACATCCTTTAATGCAAAGGATTATAACACTAAAGGAAGATTATTTCAAAGAAAAAGATGAATTTGATTTTGCGCCTAAAGATTTTGAAGATGCTTTAGATAGTTACACACAGGTACTAGAAATTATTGGAGAAATAAGTGGCGATGTAATTGCACAAAATGCTGAATCAGTTGATCATGATGGCCCTTTATTAAAAGATGGAGGTGTAGCCTATGCAAAAGGGACACAAGAAAATATCGATGCCATTATTAAAGGTGGATTGATGGGTATTACGCTTCCTCGTAAGTATGATGGTCTTAATTTTTCTACAGTTCCATTCATCATGGGAGGTGAAATTGTTGCTAGAGCCGATGGAGGATTCGCTAATATTTGGGGTTTACAGGAT
>JAMPYA010000105.1 GCA_023700885.1 Flavobacteriaceae bacterium | reverse complement strand
ATTCTTTTCTTCTAAGATTGTGAAAAATTGATCTAATTTAGGAATAAGTACAATTCTTGTTCGTCTGTTTTTAGATCTTCCTTCTGCAGTTTTGTTAGTATCTAAAGGTAAAAACTCACTTCTACCAGCTGCTACTAAACGTTTTGGATCAATTTTATGATCGTTTTGTAAAACTCTAACTACTGAAGTAGCTCTCTTTACAGATAAGTCCCAGTTGTCATTAATACATTCTGTATTAATTGGATTGCTATCGGTATATCCTTCAACCATAACTTCAACATTTGGTTTAGCAGCAACAACTTGTGCTACTTTTCCTAATACTGTTTTAGCCTTATCACTTACAATATGACTTCCGCTTTTGAATAATAATTTATCAGCAATAGAAATATAAACGACCGTTTTTTCAACGTTTATTTCAATATCTTCATCATCTAAACCATTTTTCAAAACACTTTTCAAGTTTACGGCTAGAGCTAAGTTTAAGGAATCTTTTGCGGTTAAAGCTTTTTGAATATGTTTAATATATTCATCTTTTTTACTTAATTGAGCTAAGGTTTCTTTTATGTTTTCAGATGCAGCTTTTGTTAATACCGTTAAATCACCAACTTGCTCTAAACCTTTAGCTTTATCTTGTTGTAATTCAGCTATACGAGATTCTAAAGTTGTTACTTTAAAATCACTTTTATCGCGTTCTACTAAACATTTCATCAAGTTTGCTTTTGTATCTACTAATTCTTGACTAGTTTGTTTGTATCTGTTGTCTAATTCGGTGTATTTCTTTTGAGAAACACATGAACTGAATAAAATTGACGATATAATCGCCACAGCTAGTAATTTTTTCATGATCTTTATTTATTATTAATATTTACGACAAAACTATCAAATATAAGGCTTTTTTAGGCATTTTGAAATGAATTTTATGATAATTTTAAGAACGATTTATCTCTTATATTTGCATTTATAAGTAAAATTAACTTTTTAAGATTTTTTAAAATGAAAAAAATTCTCTTTCTATTATTGGCTTTAACTATTTTTTCTTGTACTAATAAAACTGAAAAAGAAATAGTGCATTTAGAGGGTTTCGCATTAGGAACTACTTTTTCAATTAAGTATATTGATAAAGATTTAATAAATTATGATAAATCTATAGACAGTATCATACGAGCTATTAATAAGTCGCTTTCTACCTATTTAATAACTTCCGATATCTCTAAAATTAATCAAGGAGATTCAACAATTATTGTTGATGATTTGTTTAAAGAAGTTTTTATCAAGTCAAAAAAAATACATCAAGAAACACATGGAATTTTTGATCCCACAATAGGAGTTTTAGTTAATGCTTGGGGATTTGGCCCTGAAAAACCTATCGAGAATTTAGATTCAATTAAAGTAAAAGAACTGTTAAAATTTGTTGGTTTTGAAAAGGTTATTTTAAATCAAGAATCTATGATCATAAAAAAATTTCCTGAAATTTACCTTGATTTTAATGCTATCGCTAAAGGTTACACTGTTGATGTTATAGGTAGGTTTTTAGAATCAAAGAATATTGCTGATTATATGGTTGAAATTGGAGGCGAAATTAGAGCTCGTGGCAAAAATCAACATCATGAAATTTGGAAAATTGCCATAGAAAATCCAAATGAAGACGGAAGCAGATCATACGCGGCATCTATATTATTAGATAATGAATCGATTGCAACATCTGGTAACTATCGAAAATTTAAAATTGATGAAAGCGGACAAAAATTTGCACATACACTCGATGCTAAAACTGGTTTTTCTAGTAAAACAGATTTGTTAAGCGCTTCGGTTATTTCTACATTAGATTGTGCAGATGTAGATGCTTATGCAACTGCTTTTATGGCTATGGGTTATCAAAAAACAATAGAATTTCTAAAAAACAGAAATGATATTAAAGTGTTTTTAATTTATGCTAAACCAGACGGAACCATTGGAACCTATGCAACTGTAAAATTTGATAAATAAACTATGCTTTTACAGCTGTATTATATGCCTTAATAAATACTTTTATGAGCGGAGTAGTTAACATTAATATTCCAATAAACATTACAATTCCGGCAATTAGAAAAACATAGTAATTGTTGGCTAAATTAATTTTCATTTCGGCAAACGGAATATTTTTTGAGAAATACATCCATTCACTTTTTTTCAAACCGGCAGCAATTAAAGCTCCGAAAAACACCATTAGTGAGCTATTGAAAATATAAAATCCAGATAATAATTGTTTTAAATTGTCTTTAAAATGGATGTCAATTCTTGAAGCAATATAAAAAAGAGCAGCAAGTAAAATAGTAGTATTAATACCAATAGTTGTTCCCATAGAATGGGCAACAGTAATATGCGTTCCGTGACTAAAGAAATTAATAATTGGAATTGAAATAAGTAGCGCTAATATTAAGTTGATGAAAATCCATAAATCTGCAGCCATTAAAAATCTATAGGCTAAAGTGTTTGCTTCTTTTTTTTCTTCTGACAATGATTTTTTCCAACTATAAATCATATATCCTAAAATAATCCACTCAGTCATACTTATTCCGTATGCAACATAACGAATCCACGGTTGTGTAGGAATAATATACGTATGATGTGCCCATCCAAACATGAGATTGGTTAATCCTAAAAAATAAAAGAAAAAAGGTAGTTTACCACGCCCAACATTATCATCTTTCTTAATTTTAGCCATAATGTAGATAGACAAACCATAGACTAATTGATTCCAAGAACCGACAAATGATCCGTACGATTTCCATTGAACAGTTAAATCGCGAACAAAATTCTCTCTGAAATAATATGAAAACCAGAAATGAGCTTCAGCTAAATGAAAAATCATAAATACGATTCCTGTTCCCCACATCCAATAATATACCGGCCAGTTTTTAACTTGATTTAACACCGTTTTAAAATAATTATATCCAAAAAGTATCCATCCAAATAAAATTGGGATAATTAAAATGGGCATAAATGTTACATATTCTCTTCCTCCCATATAGCCAGAACCTATTGATATATATATGATTAGACCTAATAATAAGAATAAATAAAAGTGAATTTTAGTTAATTTAGAAGAATGAATAGTTAGCCCTTCAATGTTAGCTAATACAAAGTAAATGCTTCCGGTAGCAGCTAAAATTATCCAAGAAATAACAGTTGAATCGTGAAAAGGACGCATTTTAGTAAAAGGTAATAATTCTTTTAAAAAATCAGGAATGATGTATTGAAATCCGGCAAGAATTCCAAAAAAACTACCTAAAATTAAGGCGAATAGTGATAATAATATGAATTGAATTGAAAATTTATTTTTGGAACTTGGTGCAACATTGTGCATAGCAATAGAGTTTTTTAAGTTTATTTTTTAGGTTGATAATTAGTTGAATTGGCCGATTTATAATTAATTTCTACCCATCCATTTGGTTGTAGATTAGCTTGGTAATCTGGAAAATACCCCGTTTTATCTACAGCTCTTAAAAATGCTACAATCTGATTTTTTTCTTTTTCAGTAAAATTAAATTTCGGCATAGATTTTACTCCGCTATTGATAAACCCTTTTACATAATTTTCTCCTTTTACTGGATTTGACATGATGTTAGTTAAATCAGGGCCTAAATAACCGCCCAAACCGTAAAGTTGATGACAAGTCCAACAATTATTTTCCTGCCATAAAATTTGTCCGCTAATAGCTTCTTTAGAAAGTTTTGGGGCTAGATTTTCGGTCCCGCTAGAATAAACAAAGTAATTATAAATAATAAAAGTAAAAACCAAAACTGAAATAACAATTCTGTTTTGATGTTTCTTTTTGGATTCTTTAATCTTCATTGTTAAAATTCTTTATTAAAAATCCAAAAATAATTGATTTTTAACAATAATAAAACAAAATATAGATTAATTAAGTTTTAATAACCTTAAATTTTAGTGTTTTTTTTAAAAATAATTTATTTTTTACAATACGGAATTATCTCATTTTCAGTAAGTCTGTATAAATTGAGAAGTTCAGCAGAAAGTTCAGAACTTAAATTTACAGGATAGACTTCAAACCCTACTTTTTCTAGTCTATTGAAATAATCTTTGCCATAAATTCTTACATGGTCATATTGTCCAAAATGTGCGGCTCTATCTTTTGGACTTGTTATTGAAAAATCTTCGTAGGTTTTTTCTAAAGATAAATCTTGTGGCACCTGAAAAATTCCAAATCCACCTTTTTTCATCACTCTATATAATTCTGACATGGCTTTTTTGTCATCAATAATATGTTCTAAAACATGGTTGCAAAAAACGACATCAAAAGAATTATCATCAAAAGGAAGATTTAAAATATCTGCTTTAACATCAGCAAGAGGAGAATATAAATCGGTTGTTAAATAATCTAAATTTTGCTGATTTCTAAACAGTTTAATAAAACATTGTTCGGGTGCAATATGTAATACTTTTTTAGGAGCTGAAAAAAAATCAGTTTTATTTTTTAAAAAAAGCCACATTAACCTGTGACGTTCTAGTGATAAAGTGCTTGGAGACAAAACATTGTATCTTATTTTTCCATAACCATAAGGTAAAAAATATCGAAAACTTTTACCGTCTATTGGATCAGTAAATTGATGTCCTTTTAATAGAAAAGCAATTATTGGGTGAATCCACAGACTTATTTTTATTAAAGCCGGTCTTGGAAGAGAGTTTAAAAAAAATTTAGTTATGTTCATCTTGAAATTGCTCTAAACTCTTTTTCTTCATCACTTACGATTCCTAAAGCATCATAAATATATTGAAATGTTGAAAGTAATTCTGGTTTTCCATCTATTATAGCAACATCGTGTTCAAAGTGTGCACTTGGTTTCATATCTGCTGTTTTAATGGTCCAGCCATCTTTAAATTGAATAATTTTATGAGTTCCCATATTAATCATGGGCTCTATAGCAACCACCATTCCGTTTACAAACTTTTTACCTTTGCCTCTATGTCCATAATTAGGCATCTCTGGTTCTTCGTGCATTTTTTTGCCCAATCCATGACCAACTAATTCTCGAACAACACCATAACCGTTTTTTTCTACATAATTCTGAATAGCATAACCAACATCTCCAACTCTATTTCCTGCTTTAAGCTCACGAATACCAACATACAAACTTTCTTTAGTAATCTGAAGTAGTTTTTTGGTTTCTTCAGCTACTTCACCAATTTCAAAAGTGTAGGCATGATCTCCATAAAATTCATTTTTTAACACGCCACAATCAATGGAAATAATATCGCCATTTTCTAGCGGTTTGTCTGTTGGAATACCATGAACAATTTGCTCATTCGGACTAGCGCAAAGTGTATTAGGGAAACCATACATGCCTAAAAATGCCGGAATTCCACCATGATCTCTAATAAATTCTTCAGATAGTTTGTCGAGATACAAGGTAGAAATACCGGGTTTTATTTCTTTTGCAATTAAACCTAATGTTTTAGAAACCAATAAGGCGCTTTCGCGCATTAACTCAATTTCTTCAAGCGTTTTTAGTTTTATCATAGTTAAAAAATCAATTGACAAATTTACATCAAAAAAAAGAAAATAAATTGCTAAAATAAGCAGTAAAATTTGGAGATAATATTTTTTTAAGGAAGGTTTTGGTTGTAATTTTGCATAAAATTTAAAAATAAGTTAAAAGTTTATGTATAAATCAGTTACTCCGGATGAAGCTGTTAAAGTAATAAAATCAAATGATAGAGTATATATACACGCTGCTGCAGCTGCTCCTCAAGCATTAATTAATGCAATGTCAGCCAGACATACTGAATTGAGAAATGTAGAAGTGTGTCATTTACATATTGAAGGAAAAGCACCCTATGCCGATCCAAGTTTAAGAGATAGTTTTCATGTAAATTCTTTTTTTATAGGACCTAATGTTAGACATACTATAAAAGCTGGAAACGGATCGTACACTCCGGTTTTTTTAAGTGAAGTTCCATTGTTGTTTAAAAGAAATATTGTCAATCTCGATGTTGCACTCATTCAAGTTTCTAAGCCTGATAAACATGGATATTGTTCATTAGGAGTTTCTGTTGAAGCAACTCTGGCTGCTATAGACAATGCAAAACACGTTATTGCACAAATAAATCCAAGAATGCCTAGAACTCATGGTGAGGGAATTATTCATATTTCAGAATTGGACACTTTAGTTGAATATGAAGAACCGATTCATGAGCATTTAATGAGTGAACCATCTGATGTTGAAAGGATGATAGGAGGTCATATAGCAGAATTAATTGAAGATGAAAGCACCTTACAAATGGGAATTGGCACTATTCCAAATGCTGTTTTAAGAAATTTAGGTAATCATAAAAATTTAGGATTACATACTGAAATGTTTTCCGATGGTGTTATCGATTTAATATTGAAAGATGTCATAAATGGAAATTATAAAGGGGTAAATCCTGGGAGAGCTTTAGCTACTTTTTTAATGGGTTCTAAGCGTTTATATGATTATGTTGATGATAATCCATTTGTAGAATTAAGAGCTTCGAGTTATGTGAATGATGTTTCTATCATCCGCCAAAACCCAAAAATGGTAGCGATTAATTCTGCTATTGAAGTTGATGTTACTGGTCAAGTTTGCGCAGATTCTATCGGAACAAGATTGTACTCGGGTGTAGGAGGCCAAATGGATTTTATTCGTGGCGCCTCATTAAGCGAAGGTGGAAAAGCTATTATTGCGCTTCCATCCACATCCAAAAAGACTGGAGATAGTAGAATTGTGCCTTTTTTAAAACAAGGAGCAGGTGTAGTTACCACAAGGGCTCATGTTCATTATGTGGTAACTGAATTTGGAGTTGCAAATTTATACGGAAAAACTATAGATAAACGAGTGAAAGAATTGGTAAAAATTGCACATCCAGATCATCAAGAAACTATAGAAAAAGGCTTTTTCGAAGCGTTTAAATCATAAGTAAAAATTCCCCCAAATAAGTTCTAACTTTTTGGGGGTAGTAATAAATTAGTCGCTTTTTTTAATCCTGATAAGAATGCTTATAATCTTGTCCGCTGGCAATTTTAAGAAAGTCAGCTTCCATAGTTTCTCGTGGATATTCTACAAATCGTCCAATTTCTTTATTGTTTCTAAATAAAATGATGGTCGGAACTCTTTGTATGTCAAATCCTTGTTGATCGTTTTCCGGAGTAGATTTTTTTCTATCAACTGTAATTAGTTCAATATTTTTTTCATCAAATTGTAATGCATCCATTATTTTATAAAATGGTGGTGTTGCAACTTTGCTATCTCCACACCAAGTACCCATAAAAATTTTAATTTTTACATCTTTCATATGTGGTTTTAGTTGAGAAATAATGGTTTCATCAACCTGATAATCTTTATAAAATAAATCAAACCATGAGTTAAATGGAGCTTGTTGTAACATTGCTCTATTAGCAATTCCAACTAAATT
>JAMPYA010000104.1 GCA_023700885.1 Flavobacteriaceae bacterium | reverse complement strand
GTCCAATTATCCAATTTAACACCAATGAAATTGATAATATTTTTACATTTTTGAAGACTTTAGGTAAGAGTGCATAATTTACTTTAGCCAAAGGAGGATACATCATTATAATTAATCCTATAGCTATAGGAATATTGGTGGTACCGCTACTCAATGAATCAATAATTGAAGGAAATGAAGGAACAAAATAACCTAATGCTACGCCAATAGCCATAGCAATAAATATCCATAAGGTTAAATAACTATCGAGAAAACTTAATTTTTTCATCTTGTTGAAGTTAAAATGTTATAAAGTTATAATGTCAAATGTTAGAATTTAGATGTTGGATACATAATTCATCATCCATAATTCAAAATTATTTATATTATCTGTGAAAAAACATACAACATTTCTGTTGCTATTTGGTTACTGCGTTCTTGGTATTTTTCTGCTTGTAAAGGTGTATCATCAAATGTCTTTGGGTCATCATATTTTACAGGAATACGTTTTTCAGCCCCAGAAATAAATGGACAAGCTTCATCAGCTTGCGAACAAGTCATGACCGCAGCAAAATCACCTTCCGGATTAAAATGATGATCAAAAGTTTTAGAAAAACCGATAATTGGATGTTCATTTTCTGCATATTTGATAACGTATACCGGATTATTACCTTCTGATAGCGTATTAATTTGAAAACCAGCTTGATTCAAGGTTTTAGCTGCCATAGGAAATAATGCGGTAGCCTCTGTTCCACCAGAATAAGCATACACATTTTTTACACCGTAATAATGTGCCGCTGCTTGCGCCCAGACTTGTGATAAATGACTTCTACGTGAATTATGTGTACATATAAAATTGAGGTTTACATTTTTGTTATCAGACACTTTAAGTTGAATATAATCAATTAAAGGTTGTAATATTAGTTTACGCTCATTGCAAATACTATCCGTTTTTAAAGCTATAAAGGTTTTTTCGATGGGTTGGAATAACATAGTTTATTTTTTTTAATTATTTTTTTAATCAACAACAACCATTGCCAGGTACACAGTTTAAAGGTTTTTTGGCAAATACAGTAATACTGAAAATTCCTGTATTAGAGGTTTTAAATAAGGAAATTGATTCTTCATTTAGAAAACTTTTTAGAATATCATCGGGGAGTAAAATAGATTTTTCTTTTTGGATGATGATGTTTTCAAATCCGCTTTCATGAATTAATTCTAAATAAGTGTCCTTTTGAATAGCACCTGCTACACAACCAGCGTACATTTCTGCTTGTTGGGTAAGTTCTAGAGGTAAATTGCCAATTAACACCACATCTGAAATACTAAAATGACCTCCTGGTTTTAATACTCTGAATATTTCATGAAATACCCCTTTTTTATTAGGCACTAAATTAAGTACACAGTTACTTACAATTACATCGGCTACATTAGAAGTAATGGGTAGTTTTTCAATATCACCCAATCTAAATTCTACATTATTAAAACCTTTTTTTTCGGCATTTTCGCGTGCTTTTTCAATCATAATGGGTGTAAAATCTACCCCGATTACCTTTCCTGTTTCTCCGGTTTGTGCTCTTGCAACAAAACAATCGTTACCCGCACCGCTACCCAAATCAATAACTGTATCTCCTTTTTTAATCATGGCAAAAGCTGTTGGAAGGCCGCATCCTAAACCTAAATCTGCATCAGGATTATAACCCTCTAGCATTTCATAGCTATCGCTCATAATGTTGTACACTTCGGTAGAACATTCGCCGGCACCACAGCATGATGACATGTTGTCTGTTTTATCTTGTAAGGCAATTTCACTGTATTTTTGCTTTACTAATTCTTTTAATTGTTGATCTGTTTTCATTTGTTATTGAAAGATTTAGAAATTTAATGATTTAACTATTCTTATTTATTATAATATCGTAATATTACGATGATTTGAATCAAATTTTTTTAGCAACATTCAATTTTCTTATGGAAATTGTTGTTTAGAAATGATGAAATTACATCAATGGCTTTTTGCCATTCAATATCATCAATACAATAACACACTTTAGCTCCTTCAATTTCTCCTTTTACCAATCCGGCTTCTTTTAATTCTTTTAAATGTTGTGAAACGGTAGATTGCGATAACGGAAGTACTTCTACAATTTCACCACAAAAGCATGTATTTGAACTTGCCAATTGTTTCATGATTGAAATTCGAGCCGGATGTGACAAGGCTTTTAAATACTTGGCCAATTCTAAGTCTTCTTTAGAAAATTCTTTGTTTTTATGCATAGTGCGTATATATTCATCGCAAAAATACGATAATAAATTAAACTACAAAATTAATTGAATACAAATTTTATAAAGTATTCAATTCTAAATAATTATTGATATTTTTTTGAATTCTTTGTATCAAATCTACTTCATCAGATTTCACAAACTTTTCTCCTGTAATTTGTTCGTATAGTTCAATATACCGATTAGAGATTTCTAGTACTTTTTCATCGGTCATTGTAGGAATTTGTTGTCCGGCTTTCCCTTGAAAATCGTTTTCTATCAACCATTGTCTAACAAATTCTTTAGAAAGTTGTTTTTGTGGTTCATCATTTTTTAAGCGTTCTTCATAGCCATCGGCATAAAAATAACGTGATGAATCGGGTGTATGAATTTCATCAATCAAAACAATTTTCCCTTCGCTGGTTTTTCCAAATTCGTATTTGGTATCCACTAAAATTAATCCACGTTCTTTGGCTAATTCGGTTCCTCGCTTAAATAATAAGTGTGTATATTTTTCTAATTGAATATAATCTTCTTCAGAAACAATTCCATTTGCAATAATAGCTGCTCTAGAAATATCTTCATCGTGGTCTCCGTCTGCAGCTTTAGTAGTAGGAGTAATTATCGGTTTATCAAAAGCTTGATTTTCTTTCATTCCGTTAGGAAGTTGAACGCCACATAAAACTCTTTTACCTTCGTGATAAGTTCTGGCAGCATGACCTGTTAAAAATCCTCTAATAACCATTTCAACTTTAAAAGGCTCACATAATAAACCTACGGCCACATTTGGATCTGGTGTTGCAATTAACCAGTTAGGTACAATATCTTTAGTAGCCATTAACATTTTGGCGGCAATCTGATTTAAAATCTGGCCTTTAAAGGGAATTTGTCTTGGCAACACTACGTCAAAAGCAGAAATACGATCAGAAGCAATCATAATTAAAAGTTCATTATTAATGTTATAAACATCACGAACTTTGCCTTTATAAAATGCTTTTTGGTTTGGAAAATTAAAATGAGTGGTGTTAATCGTTCTGAAATGGGTCATATTACTTTATTTTCAAAAATTTTATACGCTGAAATTATTTCTTTTACTAATCGATGTCTGATAACATCACTTTCATCTAACGTAACCACTTTTATACCTTTTACTTTTTTTAAAATTCTAAGTGATTCTATTAATCCTGATACTTGTTTTCTTGGCAAATCTATTTGTTCCGGATCACCGTTGATGATAAATTTTGCTTTTTTTCCCATTCTGGTTAAAAACATTTTCATTTGAGAATGGGTAGTATTTTGTGCTTCATCTAATATGACAAAAGCTTCATCCAAAGTTCTTCCTCTCATAAATGCCAAAGGAGCAATTTGAATGGTACCTTTTTCTAAATAGGATTCTAACTTTTCATGTGGAATCATATCGCGCAAGGCATCATATAAAGGTTGCATGTACGGATCCAATTTTTCTTTGATATCTCCTGGCAAAAAACCTAAGTTTTCACCAGATTCTACTGCCGGACGCGTTAAAATAATTCTTCTTACTTCTTTTTCTTTTAATGCTTTAACGGCTAACGCAACTGCAGTATAGGTTTTTCCGGTTCCAGCTGGACCAATAGCAAAAATCATATCATTTTTCTGGATATAATCAACCATTTTTTGTTGATTGGGAGTTTGCGCTTTTATTAACCTACCTCCTACACCATGAACCAGAATATTTTCAATTTTTTGTGATTGTTTTTCCGTATTCATCTGATTTGAAAATATCTGAAAAATTACATTGTCATCAATTTTATTGTATTTATTCAAATAATGAATCAGCATTTCAAAATGACGTTCAAAATCATCCAGTAATGATGGTTCGCCATATATCATCAACTTAGAACCTCTTGCAATGATTTTAATTTTAGGAGAATATTGTTGAATTAAAGCTAAATAGCTATTATGAGTGCCGAAAATATCATTCGGATTTATTTCTTGAAGTTCAATAATTCGTTCGTTCAAATGAAAAGTGGGTATTTACTAATTTTAAAATCCGTTATTTTATGACTTAATATTAATCAATAATTGATTAGATTTGCTTTATACAAATTTATAAAATTAGTTGAACAACCCAATATTTTAAAGGAAGTATTTCTCAATGTCCATTATAACATTAACCACTGATTTCGGAATTAAAGATTATTTTGTAAGTGCTCTAAAAGGAGCCATCTTAAGCAAACTTCCTTTGGTTAATATTGTTGATATATCTCATGAAATTTCACCCTTTAGCATACCCGAAACTGCCTATATTATTAACAATGCTCATAAAAATTTTCCTGAAGAAACTATTCATATTATTGGGGTAGATGCAGAGTGGAATTCTAAAAACAAGCATATTGTCATCAAATTAAACAATCAATATTTTATTTGTGCTGATAACGGAATTCTCTCTTTATTAGTTAAAAATCATATGCCTTCTGAACAATATGAAATTGTAATTTCAGAACAGCAAAAAAGTATTTTTCCGGTGCTTGATGTTTTCACAAAAGTAGCCATTCATATTGCCAAAGGTGGCCACTTAGCAGAAATAGGAAATCCAATTCATCAACTCCATATTTTAGCGCAAACTGAAGCTAATATTAATGAAAAGGAGAATCAAATTATAGGAAGTGCTATCTATATAGATCATTATGGCAATGTTGTTTTTAATATTTCTAAGAAACAATTTGATAGCGTATGTAAAGGAAGAAATTATAAAATATCTGCCGGTTCTCATAAATATCCTATAAATGCTATTTATGAAAAATACAGCGATGTTGCTAAATACAATCAGCAAAAATTATCGGAAGAGGGCAACGCTTTGGCATTATTTAATTCTGCCGGATTTTTTCAGGTATCAATTTATAAGAGTAATTTAAAATCGGTTGGTGGAGCTTCTAGTTTATTAGGTTTAAAATATGGAAGTTCATTAATAATTGATTTTATTTAGAAGTTTATGTTGATTAGAATTGTAAAAATGAGTTTTCAAGAAGATCAGATTCCTTTATTTTTAAGTGAATTTGAGCAATATAAAACCAAAATAAGAAATGTTAAAGGTTGTCAGTTTTTAGAGCTGTATCGTGATATTAATATCTCTACAACTTATTTTACCTATAGTTATTGGGATTCTGAGACTGATTTAAATTTGTATAGAGATTCTGAATTGTTTAAAGAAGTTTGGGGTAAAACTAAAATTTTGTTTAACCAAAAACCGCAAGCTTGGAGTGTTGAAACTGTTGTTTCTCTTCCATAATTATTTAAAATATGAATGCAATCATCAAAAAAGAACTTTTTTCGTTTTTCGCCTCTTCCATAGGTTTTATGGCCATTGGCGTTTTTCTGGTTTTAAACGGAATTTTTCTATGGATTATCAACAATGATTTTAACATTTTACATGCCGGATTTGCAGATTTAAATAGTTTCTTTTATTTAATTCCGTGGGTTTTTATTTTCTTGATTCCTGCCATAACCATGAGGATGATTTCTGATGAATATAGATTAGGTACTATAGAAATTTTAAAAACAAAACCTATTTCACTTTGGAACATTATATTGGGTAAATACTTAGCTGCACTTATTTTGGTGATAATTTCATTGCTGTTAACCGCAACTTACATTTATACCATTTTTGTATTGGCAAATCCGATTGGAAATATTGATTTTGGAGTCATAACTGGATCTTATTTTGGTTTGATATTATTAGCATCGGCCTATACTTCGATTGGGATATTTACTTCTAGTCTCAGTCAAAATCAGATGATTGCATTTATTTTAGGCGTTGTAATTTCCTATTTATTGTTCTTCGGATTTGAACATTTTATACAGTTTTTTGATACTGAAACCTTTTACATTCAACAATTGGGATTATATCATCATTACAAAAGTATTTCAAAAGGTGTTATTGATACACGAGATTTGATATACTTTTTAAGCGTTTCTTTTTTCTTTTTATATCTCACCAAATTAAAATTAGACCATGAATAAAAAGCCATTTATTTATAAAATTGGATTGGTTTTAATTTTAATTCTGATGATTAATATCGTCGGAAATTTATTCTTTTATAGACTTGATCTGACTCAAGATCAACGTTATACACTTTCTAATCAAACGAAAGAAATTGTCAATAATATTGACAATCCTATACTCGTTGAAGTGTATTTAAAAGGTAATTTTCCTTCAGAATTTAAACGACTTCAATTAGAAACCACACAAATTTTAGAAGAACTTCAAGCCATAAACAACAAGATTGTCATAAAATTTATAGATCCGTTACCTATTGCAGAAGAATTGATTAATAACGGATTAACACCTTCCAGACTTACTGCTCAAGAAAATGGAAGTGTTTCAGAAACCATCATTTTTCCGTGGGCTGTTATTCATTATAAAGAAAAATATGAACTGGTTTCTTTATTAAAAAATAATTTTTTAGGAGATTCTGATGAACAATTACAGCAATCTATTCAGAATTTAGAATTTGCATTTGCTGAAGGTTTTCAAAAATTAACCCTAGTAAAATCAAAAAAGATTGCTGTTTTACGCGGCAACGGAGAATTAGATGATATTTATTTAGCCGATTTTCTCAAGACTTTAGGTAAACAATATCATCTAGCGCCTTTTACACTCGATTCAGTTTCTAAAAATCCTATAAAGACGCTTCAACAATTAAAGGATTTTGATTTAGCAATAATTACAAAACCAAGTCAGAAATTTACAGAAGAAGAAAAATATACACTCGACCAGTACTCGATGAAAGGTGGTAAAACTTTATGGTTGATCGATCAAGTTCAGGCAGAATTGGATAGTTTAATGAGTACGGGAGCATCCCCAATTTTACCCAGAGATTTAAATTTAACCGATTTATTTTTTGCTTATGGAGTTAGAATCAATTATAACGTAGTACAAGATTTATACAGTTCTAAAATTACTCTAGCAACCGGAAATATTGGAAATCAGCCACAATACAGCCAGTTTTTATGGAATTATTTTCCACTAATTATGCCTAAAAACAACCATGTAATCAATAAAAATATTGAACCTGTTCAATTAAAATTTCCAAGCAATATTGACACTTTACCCAATCAAATTAAAAAGACTATTTTATTAGAAAGTTCTCCACTATCAAAAATTGATGGTGTTCCTACTTTAGTTTCTTTTGAGAGCCTTTTAGAAAAACCAAATCCGGAG
>JAMPYA010000103.1 GCA_023700885.1 Flavobacteriaceae bacterium | reverse complement strand
GGTTACCATTTTAATTGGCCCTGAAGGCGATTTTTCTCCCGAAGAAATTAAATTGGCAATTCAGCAAAAATTTATACCTGTAACTTTAGGTGAAAGCCGATTACGTACTGACCCAGCTGCTTTAGTTGCAACACAAAGCGTTGCTTTTTTTAATGAATAATTTGTAAGAAAAAAGATAAAAGATAATAGATAAAAGACAAAAGACAAAAGATTGAACGATGAGTTTAATTAATTCTTATTACACTGGTCTTTTATCTCTGATCTATATTCTTTAATCTACCTAACAATCGCTTCTTGTATAATTTTCTGAATTTTAGTTCTGATTTCTTCTTTTATAAGTTTATTATTTTCCATTGTAGGAAAAGTTCTATTGGATAAAAACACATAGACAATCTGGCTTTCAGGATCAGCCCAAGCATAAGTTCCGGTAAATCCGCTATGTCCAAAACTTTCTTGTGAAACACAACCACAGGTATTGGCATTTTCGCCGTTTAATTGGGGTTTATCAAATCCTAAACCTCTTCTATTGCCTTCATCCTCAAAATAACGATGATTAAATTTTTCAAGAGTTTGTGGTTTAAAATACCGATGACCTCCGTAGAATCCCTTTTGTAAATATAATTGCATCATTTTAGCAACATCATTAGCATTTCCAAATAAACCGGCATGGCCACCTACTCCACCTTGCATGGCAGCACCCATATCATGAACATATCCTCTTAATAGCTGATTTCTGTAATACGTATCATTCTCCGAAGGAACAATTATAGTTGAATCCATTTTTTGAAGTGGTAAATAAGTTAGTTTATGAGTTCCAAGTTTATTATAAAAATATTCATCAATTAATTTATTCAATGGCTTATGATATTGTTTTTCAATATATTGTTTAAATATATAATAGGGTAAGTCACTGTATTTATACTCCTTTTTTGAAAGCAATTTAGAATCCTCAATTTCAGCATAAATAGAATCCAAATAATCACTTCGTAAATATAGATTTTGGGCTACCTCAATATTATAATTATAACTTTTTGAATTGCTGTAATATTTTAAATCCGGTTTTTTAGTTTCTTTAGAAATCGTTTTGGTATAAAATGGTATCCATGCTTGCAATTTTGCATTGTGAGACAACATTTCCTTAACCGTTATTCTTCTTTTATTAGAATTTCTATACTCATGTAAAATATGACCTAATTTATCATCTAATTCCATTTTTCCCTTTTCTTCCAGTTCCATTAACAAAGGTAAAGTGCCTAATATTTTTGTAAGAGAAGCTAAATCATAAACATCGGTAGTTTTTACTACATTCATTTTATCATAGGTATGATAACCATAACTTTTATTAAAAATAACTTTACCTTCTTTTGCTACTAAAACTTGTAGTCCGGGGGCCATTTCCTTATCTATAATTTGTTTTGCAATGGTATCTATTTCGGCCAATTTAAAGCGACTCATACCTACTTCTTCAGGAATACCATATGACAATCTACTTAAATTACTTGACAACAAACCGTAGCCTTCGTAAAACTCATTTTTTATTGATACAGGAAGTTTTCCTTTAGTTTCATGAGCACCAAATAACATCTGAGCAGAAATTTCCTGAGATAATTTAGAGTTTTGATAAGCTAAAACAAGACTTTTCATTTGATAAAAATTATCTATTTCTAACAAACTATACGGATTAGCAAAAACTGAAACAATAGTATTTGAATTTTTAGAAATTTCATTTAATATTCCTAATTCTTGTTCAGTCAATTTATGATTTCTCCACGGATGGTCATCAGCTTTATGATATCCTACAATTACCAAATTAAAAGCAGCTAATTTATCATTTATAGAATCTTTAGAAGAAATTTCAACTGGAGTTACATTAGCATAATTCTGAAGCATATTGAGAAATGGTAAATGGTCTGCATCTCCTATTTTTACATAAGCAATTCTTTGTTTATCAAGTTCTCTAATTGGAAAAATTTCTTCTTTATTTAGTAATAAACTTACAGAGTTTTCTATCAATTTACGATGCAATATTTCATTTGCAACTGAATTTATAGATTCACTTAAACCCTCTAAAACTATTGGTTGAAACTTATTTAAACCTGCCCAAAATTTAGCTTCTAAAATTTTTCTGACTGAATGATTTAGTCTTTCTTCAGTGATCAATCCATTAGCATATGCCATTTTAATTTTAGCGATTGCTTCGGGTATTTTTTCTGAAAATAAAAGCATGTCATTTCCCGCTAAAAAAGCACCTAACTCAATAGTTCCGGCTTCAGAACCATTAATGATACCATTCATATTGAGTGCATCTGTAAAAATTAAACCATTAAAAGCTAATTTTTCTTTCAATAATTCTGTAACAATTTTATAAGACAATGTAGAGGGTAAGTTCTTGATAGTATCTAAACTTGGTACATTTAAATGCGCCACCATTACACTGCCAATTCCTGATTCAAACAATTTTTTGTATGGATATAATTCTACAGAATCTATTCTTGATACATCAAAATTTATAGTCGGTAAGGTTTTATGCGAATCTTTATCAGTATCTCCATGTCCCGGAAAATGTTTAGCACTTGCCATAACACCCTCACTTTGAATTCCTTTGGTAAAAGCGATGGCTTTATCAGCAACATTTATTTTATTTTCACCAAATGATCGATTTCCAATTATCGGATTTAAAGGATTGGTATTTACATCTACAACAGGTGCGAAATTGACATGAACTCCAATTCGTTTGAGTTGTTTGCCTAGGTGCTTGCCAAACTCTTCAACCAATTGATTATCTCTTATGGCTCCTAAAGTCATATTCCAAGGATATTGGTAAGAATCTTTTAAACGCATAGATAAACCCCATTCGCCATCAAACCCAATGAGCAATGGAATTTTTGATTTTTGCTGAAAACGATTGGTTAATTCTGCTTGTTTTAATGGAGTTCCCTGCATAAAAATTAAACCACCAAGTTGATGTTGCTGTACAAGATTTTCTATGGTTTGATAATGCTTTTCATCTTTATTAGAATAAGCTGCTATCATAAAAAGTTGACCAATTTTTTGATCAATTGAAAGCGTATTTAAAACACTATCTGCCCATTTTTTTTGAGTAATTTCAAAAGTACTCCATTGTTTTTCTGATTGTGATTGGGCTGTAATTACCATCAATAAAAATAAAAGAAAGGAGGAATATTTTTTGAAATTCATGTTTTAAAAAGGTAAAATTTAATTTGTTAAATGTTTATTTTTTAAAATTCTAAATTTTAATTAAAATAACGTTGATGCCAACTTTTAGTTACCGGGACTTCCCAAAGTGATTCAAATTCTTGAATGGTACTTACCATTCCGTTGAATACTATAGTATCTAAATTTATTTTTGATTCTTTAGCTAACTTTTGAAATTCTATCAACTTTACAACATTAATTGAACCATTTTCTCTATAGGTTGTATTGAATTTGTTCAATAAATCTACTTGATATAAATTTTCGATTTCTCTTAAAACTCTAATAGAAGCATCAATTACACAACCTGGCACATTGCGTTCATTATTATCTAAGGCTATAATTATGAATTGATTATATTTTATTTGAAATGAACCTGTAACATTTTTGCCATGGTCTTTCCAAGTTTGGACAAATGAAATTAAAAGTTCATTAATTTTCAGCATTTCATCATCATTAAATTTTCGGGTAGATTGGTAAATCCAAACTTTTGAATTCTTAGGTAATTCATTAAAATCTACATACATATTCTTATAATTTTTTATTAAACATTTTTTGCAATTCAGCAATCTGATCTTGTGAAGGCGGCTTACTTAAATCAACATCTTTTTTTGGCGCTTCTACTTGATTCATTCTGAACTTGATAGTTTTTAAAACTTGTTTGGTGTACAGCGGGAAATCTGCATTTAAAATCCAACCATAATAACCAAAATCTTTAGATAAGATATCGGTTACTTTTTTCCCTTTGTATTTTCCGAATGAAAATATTTCATCATTGTCTTCATCATACAAAATGAATCCAGCAAAATCTGCTCTGCCTCTGTGTGATGAAAATTCACTTAAAAATTGAACGTTATTTTCTAATTCTTCGTATTTATCTAATTGACCTAATAAAACTTCATAAGTTGCCAAAGTATCAGCCTCAGCAGAATGGGCGTTTTCCAAGGATTTATTGCAATAAAATTTATAGGCTGCACTTAAATTACGTTGTTCCATTTTATGAAAAATAGTTTGCACATCAATGGCTACTCTACCTTCCATTGAAAATTCAACATCTGCACGCAACATTTCTTCAGCTAAAATTGGTATATCAAAACGATTTGAATTAAAACCGGCAAAATCACATCCTTCAATTAATGTATTCACCTCTAAAACAATTTCTTTAAAAGTTGGTTCATTGGCTACTTTTTCATTGGTAATACCGTGTATTGCTATCGATGATTCAGGTATAATAATTTCCGGATTTACCAACCAAGTTTTACTTTCTTTGTTGCCGTTTGGGAATATTTTGAGAATTGAAATCTCTACGATTCGGTCACGAGCAATATCAATTCCGGTGGTTTCTAAATCAAAAAATATAATTGGTTTCTCTAATTTTAACTCCATTGTGTGTCTATATAATAGTTAGCGGCAAATATACTATTTGTAATGTAGGATTCTAAAAATGAAGAGATATTTAACTTGATATTTAACAAATTCCTAATCAATAAAATCTATTCTTGATGTAGTTGATTTTTATAATTTTCGATTTCAACCTTAAATTTTTCGGGCAATTGCGGTTCTTGAAAATTATATTTCCGAAGGTTTTCTAAAATAATTTGTGCTACAATTAAACGCACTGTAGGTTTATCATCGGCAGGAACAACAAACCACGGAGCGTAATCTGTAGAGGTTCTATTTAAAAGATCTTGATAACAATCTTGATATTGATTCCAAAGTTTTCTTTCTTTTAAATCGCCTGGTGAAAATTTCCAGTTTTTCTCTTTGAGGTCTAATCTTCTTAACAACCTACTTTTTTGTTCTTGTTTTGATAGATTTAAATAGAATTTTAAAATAATGGTTCCATTTGCAGCTAAATGTTTTTCAAAGTTATTGATTTCTTCCATACGTTGATGATAAAAATCATCATTTAAATCAGCCAAACTTTTAACAGCAGGTATATTTTCATTTAATATATATTCTGGATGAACTCTTGTTACCAATACATTTTCATAATGCGTTCTATTAAAAACACCAATTTTTCCACGCTCGGGCATAGCAATATAATGACGCCATAAGTAATCGTGTTTTAATTCTACTTCACTCGGAGTTTTAAAACTATGTACCACAACACCTGATACATTTACATCTTTAAAAACCTCTTTTATTAAACTGTCTTTACCTGATGTATCCATTCCTTGCAAACAGATTAAAACGGAATATTTAGCTTCTGCATACATGGTATTTTGTAGCTTGCTAATCGCTTTTCTAAGCTTTTTAAGTTGTCTGCTAGCATCTAAAACGACCTCCTTTGTACTTAAATTTTCAAGTTTAATGGTGTTTTTAACCTGATAATTACTCATCTTATAAATATTTAAAAAAAATTATTTACTAGCAAAAAGTTTTACGTCTGATTCAGAAATTTCCTGATTTCCAAGAATAATTAATCGTTCTACCACATTTCTAAGTTCACGAATATTTCCGGTCCAATCGTATTCTTGTAACAGTTTTATAGCATTTGGTTGAAACTTTTTAACAGCAGTTCCTTGTTCATCTGCAATTTTTTGAGCAAAATATTTTATCAAAAGAGGAATATCTTCTCTTCTATCATTTAGTTTAGGAACATCAATAATGATCACTGCTAAACGATGAAAAAGATCTTCTCTAAATTTGCCTTCGGCAATTTCTTTTTTTAAATCTTTGTTTGTTGCTGCTAATACTCTAACATCAACTTTAATATCTTTATCACAACCAACTCTGGTAATTTTATTTTCCTGCAAAGCTCTCAAAACTTTGGCTTGTGCAGACAAACTCATATCGCCAATTTCATCTAAAAAAATGGTTCCGCCGTTTGCGGCTTCAAACTTTCCTGCTCTATCTTTATTAGCACCAGTAAAAGAACCTTTTACATGTCCAAACAATTCGCTTTCAATTAATTCTGATGGAATAGCCGCACAATTTACTTCAATCATAGGATATTTTGCGCGTTCACTTTTTTCATGAATCCAATGAGCTACTAATTCTTTTCCTGTACCATTAGAACCAACGATTAAAACACGCGCATCTGTTGGAGCAACTTTTTCAATCAAATTTTTAATATGTTCAATCTCTTTACTTTGACCTATCATTTCATATTTTTGACTGATTTTTTTCTTTAGATTTTTATTTTCTAAGACTAATTCTTTTCTATCTAAAGCATTACGGACTGTATTTAACAAACGATTTAAATCGGGTGGTTTAGAAATATAATCAAAAGCTCCCATTCTCATAGTTTGAACAGCTATATCTAGGTCTCCATGACCAGAAATCATTACAACTGGTATCTCTGGCTTTAATTTTCTAACTTTTTCCAACACTTCGACACCATCAACTTTAGGCATTTTAATATCGCATAAAATTAAATCATAATCTATATTCTGAATTAAATCTAAACCTTCTAAACCATCTTCAGCTTCATCAACTTCATAGGTTTTATTTTCTTCAGAAATAATTTTTTTCAATACTCTTCTGATTGATTGTTCGTCTTCTATAATTAATATTTTGGGCATTTCTTTTTAGATTTATAGAAAATAGATAAAAGATAAAAGACTGTTATTATTTACTCTTTAATCTAATTGTCTTTTTTCCTAGTTCAATATTTTAATTCTTATTTTAACTATTTCAAGGAATTTTGAAACCCTGAAATCATTTTTTGTAATTCTTCAATTTTTATTTCTAGGTTAGTAAGAACTTCAATTGTAATATAGTTTTTATACTTGGCCAATATTAATTGTGTTTGTAATTCATAAAGTGATCCAAGGCTCATTTCTAAAAATCTATTAAAATCTTTAAGAGAAGTTCTACTTGAACCTTCAACAATATTAGAAGGCACAGAAACAACACATCTATTTATTTGTGAAGTTAAATTATAAACTTCAGTTTTTGGAAAATTTATCGTAATACCAAAAACAGTTTCACATAATTCCATAGCTTTTTGCCAAATAATCATCTTTTTAAAATTATGTCTTCCCATGTTTATTAGTTCTTTTATCTTTTTTTCTTTTATCTTTTTGTCTAAAAAATCAATACTTCAACCACTTGTATAAATCTTTATAAGTAGGTTTTTTACCATACATCAAAATTCCGATTCTGTATATTTTTGAAGCAAACCAAATCATAAAGATAAAGGTTATTATTAAAATACTCATTGATATTAAAATGTCCCACCACGGCACGCCAAACGGAATACGCATTAACATTACTATTGGTGATGTAAATGGAAT
>JAMPYA010000102.1 GCA_023700885.1 Flavobacteriaceae bacterium | reverse complement strand
ATTACAAAATTAAATGCTTTTAAGTCAATAGACAATCTTATTTCAAAATCTAAAATTATTAAATCTAAGGTAGAAGAAGGAAGTGTTAAGATTGTGCCTGCGTATTACGAAATTTCAACCGGTAAAGTATATTTTCTTTAAAAACAGTACTTTTGCAATCATAAAAGTTTGATTTAATTTATAGAAACCTCTTGAAAAAATATTCCAATCAAATAAATGATGAATTATGGGATACCCAAATAGGGAATGATTTATCTTTTGCTGTTGAATTACTCTCAGATGATGAGGTTGTAGCTATCCCAACAGAAACAGTTTATGGTTTAGCAGGTAATGCATTTAGTAAAAAAGCTATTAACAAAATATATCAAATCAAAAAAAGACCTTTTAGCAATCCTTTAATCGTTCATGTTGCAGATGTAACCAAAATTAATGAGATTGCTAAAGACATTCCTAAAATTGCTTTAGAATTGTTAGAAAAATTTAGTCCAGGACCCTTAACCGTTTTACTTCCTAAAAAAGCGACTATTTTAGATGAGGTAACTGCCGGATTAAAAGATGTGGCTATTAGAATTCCGAATCATCAATTAACAATAGAATTACTTAAAAAATTAGATTTTCCATTGGTTGCTCCAAGCGCTAATCCGTACGGATATATTTCTCCCACAAAACCTTCACATGTTTACAAACAGTTGGGAAGTAAAATTCCATATATATTAGATGGGGGTAGTTGTGATAAAGGTATAGAGTCTACCGTAGTTGGATTTGAAAATGGAAAAATTATAATATATCGATTAGGAGTCATCAGTTTAGAAATGATTGCTGAGGTTTCAAAAGACGTAATTATTAGAGATACTGAAAAGGAAAAACCTTTAAGTCCTGGAATGGTTCCGCATCATTACTCGCCTCACACCAAATTAATTCTTACAGACAAACCTGAAGAAGTTGTAAAATTTTATAAAGTAGATGAGGTTGCTTTTATAGGATTTAAGAATAAATTAAAAGTTATTCCTGCAGAAAATCAGTTGGTTTTAAGCTGTGATGGCAATTTAAATGAAGCAGCACAAAATTTATATCACGCGTTGCATTTGATGGATGATAAAAATCTAAAAGTAATCATAGCCGAAAAAATGCCAAATGAAGGTATCGGCAAGTCAATTAATGATCGCTTAACCAGAGCATCACATCATAAAAAAGAATAAAAGTCCATTTAGCATTTGTTGAATAAAATTTTATAAAGTCTACTTAATTTAGTCTTCAAATAATTATTTCCTATAAATTCAGTACTTTTAGGGTCTTAAATAAGCATATATGATTCAATCAATGACCGGTTATGGTAAGGCAATGGTACAATTGCCGACCAAAAAAATTACCATCGAAATAAAATCACTTAACAGTAAAAATATCGATTTAAATGCGCGTGTTCCTGCTTATTACCGAGAAAAAGAATTAGAAATGCGTAAAGTAATTGCAGCTAAATTAGAAAGAGGTAAAATAGATTTTTCCATTTATGTAGAGTTAACAGCAGAAGAAACGGCCGCTAAAGTTAATAAACCAATTGTATTAGAATACATAAAACAATTGCGAGAAATTGCTGTTTCAGATGATTTTGAGATGTTAAAATTAGCCGTAAAATTACCTGATGCTTTAAAAGTAGAACGCGATGAATTAGATGATTTAGAGTGGGAAAAAGTAGATGAAGCCCTAGAAGAATCTCTAACAAAAATTATTCAATACCGTAAAGATGAAGGAGCTGTACTTCAAAATGAATTTAAAAATAGAATTGGAAATATTCAAAATTTACTAGAAAAAATAACTAAACTAGATGCCTCTCGTGTTGAAAAAATTAGAGAACGATTACATAATTCTCTCGCTGAAATTATGGCTGATTTTGATCAAAATAGACTAGAGCAAGAATTGATTTTTTATTTAGAAAAACTAGATATTACAGAAGAAATTGTACGCTTAAAAAATCATCTCTCTTATTTTGAAGATGAATTAACAAATAAAGAATCTAACGGTAAAAAACTCGGATTTATTTCACAAGAAATGGGAAGAGAAATAAATACTATTGGTTCAAAATCTAATGATGCTCCCCTGCAAAAGAAAGTAGTGATGATGAAAGATGAGTTAGAAAAAATTAAAGAACAACTTTTAAATGTACTTTAATTGATGAATAAAAAAGGAAAATTAATTGTTTTTTCAGCACCTTCTGGTTCGGGTAAAACAACTATTGTACATCATTTATTGAGTTTTCCAGAGTTGAAATTAGATTTTTCAATTTCTGCAACATCAAGACCCTCTAGAGGGAAGGAAATTGATGGGAAAGATTATTACTTTATATCGGCAGATCAGTTTAAAAATCATATCGAAAATAATGATTTTGTTGAGTGGGAAGAGGTATATCACAATAATTTTTATGGCACTTTAAAATCTGAAATTAAAAGAATTTGGAGCAACGGGAAAAATGTCATTTTTGATATTGATGTTAAAGGCGGTCTGAACATTAAAAAACAATATCCAGAGCAAACCCTTGCTATTTTTGTACAACCGCCTTCCATTGAAGAAATGGAAATACGTTTGAGAAATAGGCAAACAGACACCGAAGAAAAAATATTAGAACGTGTTGCAAAAGCAGCAAAGGAAATAAAATTTGCGAATGATTTTGATATTATTTTGCTAAATGATGATTTAGAAATAGCGAAGCAAAAAGCCTTTGATTTGGTTGATACTTTTTTAAAGAAATAAAGTAATTTTATGAACATTGGTCTATATTTCGGAACCTTCAATCCAATTCATATTGGTCATTTGATTATTGCAAATCATATGGCAGAGCATTCCGATTTAGACGAAGTATGGTTTGTGGTTTCACCTCATAATCCATTTAAAGAAAAGAAATCTTTATTAGATAATCATCATAGATTGGCTATGGTTAATTTAGCCATAGAAGATTATCCAAAATTAAAAGCTACAGATATAGAATTTAAATTATCTCAACCTTCATACACCATTAATACTTTAGTACATATTGCAGAGAAATTCCCAAATCACCAATTTTCTTTAATTATGGGTGAAGATAATTTAAGCGGATTTCATAAATGGAAAAACTATGAACTAATTCTACAAAATCATTTTATTTATATTTATCCCCGAATAAAAACGATTGATGAAAATGAACCACTAATAAATCATCATCATATTAAGGTAATAGATGCACCAGTTATTCAAATATCTGCAACCTCTATCAGAAATTGGATTCAAAATAAAAAAAATGTTAGACCCTTATTACCGCTAAAAGTGTGGAATTATATTGATGAAATGAATTTTTATAAAAAGGAACTATTACAAGACAAAAGAATATAGATAAAAGATAAAGGACCAATGAAATAGGAATTGGTTGTTCATTACCTTTTCTTTTCCCAATATATTACTGTCAATTTAATAATAAAGGAATTGTATATTTGTTAACCGATGAAAAATATACTTAAAGATAGAATTAAGAAAAAAAAGTTAAAACATAAACTAACCGATAAATATCGATTAGTAATGTTGAACGAGGATACTTTTGAAGAACGATTTTCGTTTAAATTGTCACGCCTTAATGTTTTTGTATTTGGTAGTTTATTTATCATTTTTTTGATTGTTGGAACTTCTATTTTAATTGCGTTTACATCTATAAAATATTATATACCGGGATATTCATCTACCGAATTAAAAAAACAAGCTACATCCTTAGTCTATAAAGTTGATTCATTACAAAATGTAATCAGTGTTTATGATATTAAAATGGAAGCGTTAATGCCGGTACTAAAAGGAGAGGAAAAAACAGAGAAATTTGTAGAAAATGTAGATTCTTTAGTGCAGAGAGATCGGTTATTAAAAATTGCCAAAGCAGATTTGGTTGCCTCAAAAAAAGACTCAGCTTTCAGAGCAGAAGTTGAGCGTAAGGATCGATTTAGTGTGTTTGATAAAGCTACCAATAAATTAGACCTGGTTTTCTTTGCACCAGTAACAGGATATGTAACAAGCGGTTACAATCCAAAAGAAAAACATTATGCGGTTGATATATCACTTAAAAAAGGAACACCTATAAAAGCAGTTGCAGATGGAACGGTAATTTTCACTGCATGGACTTCAGAAACTGAGTATGTAATAATTTTAAAACACAAAAAAGGATTTCTTTCTGTATATAAACATAATAGTGTAGTTTTAAAACAACAAGGCGATTTAGTTAAATCTGGACAAGTAATTGCATTATCAGGTTCTTTGGGTGAACTTAGTTCTGGACCACATTTACATTTTGAACTTTGGAGTGATGGTTACCCCGTAAACCCAACCAATTATATTTCTTTCGAATAATGAGTATAAAATCAGTTTTTGCTAAAATTTACGCGCATATAGAAAAACGTAATATTGATAGATGGGCATCAAAACCCGTTGAAACTCAACAAAAAGTTTTTATCAAACTCATAAAAGATGCTCAAAATACTTCCTTTGGATTTGATCATCATTTTAGAGATATTAAAAATTATGATGATTTTAAAAAACAAGTTCCTATAAGAGATTACGAAGATCTAAGACCTTATATTGAAAGAGTTGTAGCCGGTGAAAAAGATGTTTTGTGGAAAGGAAAACCACTTTATTTTGCCAAAACTTCTGGCACAACGTCTGGCACCAAATACATTCCAATATCCAATGAATCAATGCCTTATCATATTCAAGCGGCTAAACAAGCGCTATTAATGTACATTGCCGAAACGGGAAAGGCAGATTTTGTTAATGGGAAAATGATTTTCTTGCAAGGGAGTCCGATATTAGAAGTTAAAAATGGTGTTAAAACAGGTAGATTGTCTGGTATTGTTGCTCATTTTGTTCCTTCATATTTGCAAAAAAACAGAATGCCCTCTTGGGAAACTAACTGTATTGAAGATTGGGAAACCAAAGTAAATGCCATTGTAGATGAAACCATCAATGAAGATATGAGCGTCATAAGCGGGATTCCGCCTTGGGTTCAAATGTACTTTGAAAAACTAGCTGAAAAAAGCGGAAAGAATGTAGGAACACTATTTAAAAACTTTAACCTTTTTGTTTATGGAGGTGTTAATTTTGAACCCTACCGACAGAAATTTGAAAATTTAATAGGTAGAAAAGTAGATTCTATTGAATTGTTTCCAGCTTCTGAAGGCTTTTTTGCATTTCAAGATTCTCAAAAAGAAAAGGGAATGTTGCTTTTATTGAATAGTGGAATATTTTATGAATTTATTCCATCAAATGAGTTTTTTAATGAAAATCCAACCCGAATTTCAATTGCCGATGTAAAATTAGGTGTTAATTATGTTTTAATTCTGAATACCAATGCCGGTTTATGGGGTTATAATATTGGCGATACGGTTATGTTTACATCCTTAAAACCTTATAGAGTCATTGTTTCTGGTCGTATCAAACATTATATTTCAGCTTTTGGAGAACATGTTATTGCTAAAGAAGTAGAATACGCACTTAAAGATACAGTAGAAAATACTGAAATTAGTGTAAATGAATTTACCGTAGCTCCACAAGTTACCCCAAAAGAAGGATTACCTTATCACGAATGGTTTATTGAATTTGAAAATGAACCTAAAGACATGATAGCCTTTGTTAAAAAGTTACATCAAAAAATGCAAGAACAAAATGTCTATTATTTTGATTTGACTGAAGGAAAAGTACTACAGCCTTTAAAAGTTAGAAAAGTTGTTAAAGGCGGATTTCAAAACTATATGAAATCAATCGGTAAATTAGGAGGACAAAATAAAGTACCCCGATTATCCAATGACCGAAAAATTGCAGACGAACTAGAAATATTAGATTAAATGAAAGTAGTTTCAACCAATATCGGAAAAAGAGAAACCCATCAGTGGAAAAATAAAATTGCTGAAACCGGAATCTTTAAATTACCAACTAACAATCCCATTTTTTTGGGTTTAGAAGATGTTGAAAATGATGCTGTTGTAGATAGGAAATATCATGGCGGAATTGACCAAGCAGTTTATGCCTATAGTGCAAATCATTATGATTATTGGAAAAAATTATATCCACATTTAAACTTCAATTTTGGCATGTTTGGCGAAAATCTGACCATAACTAATTTAGATGAAACAACAATTAATGTGGGTGATGTGTACCAATTGGGGAGCGCTCTAGTAGAAGTTACTAAACCACGTGAACCTTGTTTTAAATTAATTTTCCGATTTCAAAATGAAGCTATAGTTCAGCAATTTTGGGATACAACCTATTGCGGAGTTTATTTTAAAGTTTTGCAAACAGGGATTGTAAAAAATGATGACTCCTTGCAATTAGTTAAAAAAGCAACAAACACACAAACAATTGCAGATGTATATATAAGCTTAAGATAGTTTCAATATTTATAGCAATTTTTTAAGCAATATTAAACAAGGTATATGTTCGAGACCAGTCTGCAGATTGTTCTGGCAATAAATTGATTTTATAAAATAACTCAGGACTGATAACATGTGTCCATCCCCAGAGATTAATTTTATTAGTATCAAAACTTCCTTTTTCGCAAATTCCGATATTGTTTTTAATATTTAGCAATTTCCAACTTGCTTCTACAGTTTCGTTGCCTGATAGATTGCTAAAAAAGAAGTCCTTTTCCGGTGTTGCATTAAACCTAAAATTATTTTTTCCCACAATTACTTTGGACTCTGTATTTACGGTTTCAATAAAATGATTTGGTTTTAATTGGAAAGGAAAGTTTAACACATAATCTTTATCAATAAGTTCTTTATTCAGTTGAATAAAATTGTGCACATATTCATCGGTAATTATTGGTTTTGTACCAATATTTTGTAGTGAATAATGAATGTTAAAACCATCAGGATTGATAGAAATCGTTTTTTTGAGTATATAAGCGTAGCCGTTTATATTTTTACCAACACATGTAATTAAAATATGATCCTTATGTTTTTCAATTTCAAAATCAGCAGGTTTTATGGTATAGGGATGGTTAAAATGATAATTCGGACTTTCTTTTCTTAACAATCCAACTCCAATTTTATGAAACCAATTACCCAATTCAGTTTTTTCAAAACCAAGCGCATTGTCAATACCAAATTCATTATAAAACCCTTTTCCAATTTTATGTTCATCTTGAAAAGATTGTTGTTCAAAACCGCATATAGGTTTATTTTGAAATAGTACATTAACAATTTTACCCGTCCAGTCAAAACGTGAAAATCGATAATTTTCTAAAGGTAAATCAATATGAATTTCTAAGTCTTTTTTTTGGAGGATATGTGGCATATTAAATCGACTTATGATACGCTTCTTGTATCCATTCTTTAAGATTATTGTCAATATCTTGTAATTCAGCTATTTTTACCCGATGTGTACACATAGTTCCAAAAGGTCCTGAATTTTCGAGTCGTTCATTAACAGGCTTGTCTTTCAACTTAAAACCCAAGTCAATTCTGGTTTTGCT
>JAMPYA010000101.1 GCA_023700885.1 Flavobacteriaceae bacterium | reverse complement strand
CTGAATTACAGGCTATATTTGAAACAGAAGATGCTAAAAAAGGAACAATAGGTTTTGGTCACACACGTTGGGCAACACACGGGGTTCCAAATCATGTTAATTCACATCCTCATGTTTCTCAATCGGGAAATTTAGTAATTGTTCACAATGGAATCATAGAAAATTATGATACCATTAAAAAAGAATTAATTCAAAGAGGATATATATTCCATAGTGATACCGATACAGAAGTTCTAATTAACTTAATAGAAGAGATTAAAACCAATGAAAAGTGTTTGTTAGGAAAAGCAGTTCAGTTAGCATTAAATGAAGTTGTAGGAGCTTATGCAATTGCTGTATTTGATAAAACAAAACCTGATGAATTAGTGGTGGCGCGTTTAGGAAGTCCACTTGCAATAGGAGTAGGAGATAACAATACTGAGTTTTTTATTGCTTCAGACGCTTCTCCTTTTATTGAATATACCAAAAATGCTATTTATTTAGAGGATGACCATATGGCTATTATTAAGGTAGGTCGTATTATAAATATTAGAAAGTTAACTGATGACTCTTTAGTTGAAACGTCTGTTCAACAATTAAAATTGAATTTAGAACAAATAGAAAAAGGTGGTTATGAGCATTTTATGTTGAAAGAAATTCATGAGCAACCCGATGCTATAACTGATACCTTTAGGGGTAGGTTATTGCCAAACGAAGGAATGGTAAAAGTTTCTGGTATAGATGATCATATCGAAAAATTCCTAAATGCTAACCGAATTATTATGGTTGGTTGTGGTACCTCTTGGCATGCAGGATTGGTTGGTGAATATTTATTTGAAGAATTAGCAAGAATACCTGTTGAAGTAGAATATGGATCTGAATTCAGATACAGAAACCCTATTATTACAGAAAAAGATGTTGTAATTGCCATTTCACAATCTGGAGAGACAGCAGATACTTTAGCTGCTATTAAATTAGCAAAATCTAAAGGTGCTTTTGTTTACGGAATATGTAATGTTGTTGGTTCATCAATTGCAAGAGAAACTCACTCGGGTTCATACACACATGCAGGCCCAGAAATAGGGGTAGCATCAACTAAAGCATTTACAACTCAAATTACATTATTAACATTGATTGCTTTGCGTTTAGGTAAGGCAAATGGAACTATTTTTAATGTAGATTATAACAGATATATTCATCAAATAGAGTTAATTCCACAAAAAGTAAAAGCATTATTAAGTCAAGAAGAGAAAATAAAACACATTGCCTCAATATATAAAGATGCAAGTAACTTTTTGTATTTAGGAAGAGGATTTAACTTTCCAGTTGCTTTGGAAGGCGCTTTAAAACTTAAAGAAATATCCTATATTCATGCTGAAGGTTACCCTGCCGCAGAAATGAAACATGGCCCTATTGCTTTAATTGATGAAAATATGCCAATTGTTGTAATAGCCACCAGCAATGGACATTATGATAAAATTGTTAGTAATATTCAGGAAATTAAAGCTAGAAAAGGAAAAATTATAGCAGTGGTTACACAAGGGGATACTATTGTTAGAGAATTAGCAGATCACGTTATTGAAATTCCGGAAACTATTGAAGAATTAACCCCGTTATTAACCACCATACCATTACAACTATTATCATATCATATTGCAGTAATGAGAAATTGTAATGTTGACCAGCCAAGAAATTTAGCTAAATCAGTAACGGTAGAATAGTCACGAATAGGAGTGAGTTGACCGACCTTTTTTTATGGGTTCTATCGATATTTGGGTTCTAATTTCAGAACCCTTTTTTGTAATAAAAATTCCCTTATTAGAAAAAGGCCAATTTTTTGAATTTGATGTTAAAAATTTAAAACCACAAATAGTACAAAAAATACCACTTACCAAAAATAAGTACATTCCCAATTTAATTTCATAAATATAACTTACTGTTGAAGCATAATTACCCAAACTACTTGTAGTGGTTTCTCCTCTTTGGATAATTTCAAAAATATAAATGAGTCCAATAAAAACGATGGTGTATCCAGGAAGTAATGAAAACTTCTTTTCGAAATAAAACATAAGAACTGAAATAATCCCAAGAACGATTCCTAATTTCCCGAAACTTGTGGAAATTCCATATAATTCTATAATATTAAAAGATTCATTATTAATTTGCTGAGTAACTGAAGAAGTTTCAAGCCAAGGAAGAAAGACAGCTATAATTGCAATAATTGAAAATAGGATACCAAAATTTTTCATACTTATTTTTATATAAATCATTTAACTACTAAAATTCAATACTTTTCGATAGTTTTTTGTCAAAATTAATGGTAATATCAGATAGTTTCATATTATTGCAATATGAAGCAACTATTTTTTTTGTTATTAATAATCAGTTTAAATACTTTTTCTCAATCAATTGATTTAGGGAAAAAGGAAGACATTATGAAAACTCATTTTGTTGAAGAAAACAAAGAATTGTATGTTTTTTATAAGGACAGTATTAGTGTAATTGATATCATTAATTTTAAGAAAATAAAGAATTATAAAACTTCTTTACCTATAATAAGTGGCGGAGTAGAAATAGTTTCTTCTAATAAAAATATTTATTTCATAGAAAATCAAGGTGGTCGTGTATTTAAATTAATAGGTGATAAAATTGAAAGAATAGACAACTCTTATACTCACAAAATGCAATGGGGTTCATCATTATTTGTTTATAAAGATAACATTTATAGATATGGTGGATATGGGTTTTGGTCTACAAGAAACTTCTTCACATATTTTGATTTAACAACACACGAATGGGAAATAGTTTCACCAATTGGAAGTACAGAATTACCAAATGGTAGCCTGTTTTCTACTATAAAAATTATTGGAGATGATTTTTATGTGTATGGTGGAATAGCACTAAATCCTTTCGAACCCAAAGAAAATATAATGAATAATGAAGTATGGAAATTTGATTTTATTAAGAAATCTTGGAATTTTTTAGGTAAATCAAAATTTAATATAGGAGAGCCAAAATTTAATTATGACGAAAATGTATTTTCCATTTCTTACGGCGACAAGCAAATCATTTTTAAAGGAGAAGTAGAACTCCATGTTATAGATGTAGTTAACAACAAGATCTCTATTTTTAAGAAAACATCTCTTCAAGGAAAAATAAACGCATTAAATAAATTGTTTTTTTACGAAGGGTTTTTTTATTGTTTAATTAATATTTCTTCTCAAGGTACAATCCAACTGGTTACAAGAAATGAAGATGAGTTTTTTGGCGAACTGATATCAGAACACGCTTTATACGAAACCTATGATAACTGGTTTTTAATAGGCTTCATTTTTATTTCAACAATTCTTTTGTTGTTGCTTTTTCTGAAAATTAAACAACAGAAAATTAAGAAAAATAGAATCAATATCAGTAATAATAATTTGATTTATAAAAATATAATTCACCCGTTTGATACAAAAGAAATCCAAGTTTTAAAATTGCTGTTAAAAACGGATGATTTAGTCCAATCATCACAAATTATGGATATTGTAGAAAATAAAACACTCCACTACGCGCACAATATAAAAGTAAAAAATCATTTAATGGAAAATCTTAATTTTAAATTAAAAACATTATTAAGAATAGAGAAAGATATAATTACATCAAAAAAATCTAAAGAAGATAAGAGGATAAAGATTTATTACATAGACAAAAGCTATTTCTATGTTAAATAAATATAAATCAAATTATAATGATTTTAAATCTAATATTGAAACAAGCCTAAAACATTAGCTGCAAATAACTTAACAGCAATGGCTAATAACACTACGCCAAATATTTTTCTAATAACACCCAATCCGCCTTTACCTAAAACTTTTTCAATTTTTTTGGATGATTTTAATACAGCATACACAAAAATGGTATTAATTAAAATAGCAGCAACAATATTAATTGTTTCATACTCAGCTCTAATTGCCAAAAGTGTTGTTAGAGTACCGGCACCTGCAATTAGTGGAAAAGCCAAGGGCACTATACTAGCAGTATCTGGACTTTCATCTTTGTAAAGCTGTATTCCTAAAATCATTTCAAGAGCTAAAAAGAAAATAACTAAAGATCCGGCAACCGCAAATGAATTAACATCAATACCAATTAAAGTCAACATTCTTTCTCCAACAAAAAGAAAAGCGATCATAATAATTGCCGATACAATTGATGCTTTTTCTGATTGAATATGACCAACTTTAGAGCGTAATTCTATAATAATAGGAATGGAGCCAACAATATCAATTACCGCAAATAAAATCATGGTTGCAGTAAAAATCTCTTTGAAATCCAATAATGACATATTGATGAAGTTTAATTTTTTACAAAAGTAATTAAAACGAGTCAATTGGACTGTGAAATTAAAAAATCATCTAAAAAAGAAAATGTACTTTTGCAATATGATACAGATAGGAAAAGCCATAGTTTCAGAAGAATTATTAGATAGTCAATTTGTTTGTAATTTGTCTAAATGTAAAGGTGCTTGTTGCATTGATGGAGATGCGGGAGCGCCCTTAAATAAAGAGGAACTTGATATTTTAGAAGAAATCTATCCAAAAATAAAACATCTTTTATTGCCAAAAGGAATTGATGCAATAGAAAATCAAGGAAAATATACTATAAGCGATAAAGGAGAAATAGAAACAACCTTAATTGATAAAAAAGATTGTGCTTATGTCATTTTTGATAAAAAAAACATCGCGAAATGTGGAATTGAAGAGGCTTACAATCAAGGAATTATCAATTGGAAAAAACCAGTTTCGTGTCATTTGTATCCCATCAGAGTACTTGAGTTTTCTACTTTTACAACGGTAAATTATCATCATTGGGATATTTGTAATCCTGCATGCGATTTAGGAAAAGAATTAAAAGTTCCTGTTTATAAATTTGTTAAAGAAGCTTTAATTAGAAAATTTGGAGAAACTTGGTATGCAGAGCTAGAAAATGCAGCAATTAAAAAGTAAAAAATAATGGTAATTTTTTAAAATGTAAATCAATTTTTTCAATCTTTGAATTTTTAAATTTTTCAATCTTTGAATTTTTAAATCTTTTAATCTTTTAATATTAAACGTATCTTGCCATTAAATATTTATTCTATGAATTGGCTGCAATTACTATCATTAAAACGATTTGGTGATACTGAAAAAAGATTGAGAAACTTACAAGATGAATCGAGATTAGGATTTGAAGTTGACAATGACAGAATTCTTTTTTCCGATTCTTTTAGAAGTTTACAAGATAAAACGCAAGTTATTCCATTGTCTCAAACCGATTTTGTTCACACTCGTTTAACGCATAGTTTAGAAGTTTCTGTGGTAGCTCGTTCGATTGGTAGAATAGTTGGAGAACATTTACTTCAAAAATATCCAGAAATTCAAAAAGAAGGCTACCTTAAAACCGATTTCGGCACTATAACTGCCGCCGCAGCTTTGGCTCACGATATTGGAAATCCGCCTTTTGGACACAGTGGCGAAAAGGCTATTGGCGAATTTTTTAATGCTGCTAAAGGAAAAGAGTATCAATCTTTTTTAACTGATAAACAATGGCAAGATTTAATTGACTTTGAGGGAAATGCCAACGGATTCAAAATCCTCACAGATAATAGTAGTGGTGCAGGTAGCGGACTTCGACTTTCCTATGCAACTTTAGGGGCATTTATCAAATATCCAAAAGAGTCTCTTCCAAAAAAGCCAACTTCAAATATTAGTGATAAAAAATTTGGAATTTTTCAATCTGAAATTCCTGTTTTCGAAGATTTAACCAAAGAATTGGGATTGATAAAATCAAGAAGTGACCAAAATATTGCCTATCACAGACATCCATTAGCTTTTATTGTTGAGGCGGCAGATGACATTTGTTATACTATTATTGATTTTGAAGACGGTATTAATCTTGGCTTAATTGATGAAGAACATACTTTAGAGTTCTTTATAAAACTAGTTAAAGACACAATAGACACAAAAAAATATTATACCTTAAATAATAAACAAGAACGCATTAAATATCTACGCGCATTGGCCATTAATGTATTGATAAATGAAGCTGCAGCGCAATTTATCAAAAATGAATCAGAGATTTTAGCAGGTAATTTTCATTCGAGTTTAATGGATAGATGTAAATACGAGGCGCAAATGAAAGATATTATCATAATAAGTAATGAAAAGATTTACCAAAGTAAAGAAGTAATAGAAAAAGAGATTGCAGGATATAAAATTATTGGTGATTTATTGACTGTTTTTTGTAAAGCAGTAATAAACGATTTAAATCATGAAGTAACGAGTTATGATAAGTTAATTTACAAACTTTTGCCTGCAAAAATGCAAGAATTACCAAAGAATTATTATGATAGATTATTAGCAGTCAGCTCTTTTGTAGCAAGTATGTCTGATAGTTATGCCATACTGTTACATCGAAAAATAAGTGGAAACAGTTTTTAAGAAAGTAAGTCTATTATGGTTTTTTTAAGATGATTTTTTGAGAGATGTAAACTTTTAAATAATTCATCATTGCTACCATGTTCAATAAATTTATCAGGAATTCCCAATATTCTAATAATAGCTTGATGATAATTTTTTTCATTGGCAAACTCTAAAACGGCACTTCCAAATCCGCCTTTAACACAGCCATCTTCAAGAGTAACAATTTTAGTAAATTTTAAAAAAATAAGATGTAAAAGTTTCTCATCTAAAGGTTTAACAAATTGCATATCGTAATGTGCAACTTTGTTTAATGGGAATTCTGATTGAAGTTCAATAATCTGATTTCCAATACTTCCAATAGTTAAGATTGCAATTTCGCTACCTTCAGAAATACAGATTCCTTTTCCAATTTCAATTTTTTCAAAAGGTGTTTTCCATTCTTTTAAAACACCTCTTCCTCTAGGATAGCGGATAGCCATTGGATGCTGAACGCCTAATTGTGCGGTGTATAAAATATTTCGTAAAGCAACTTCATTAATAGGCGCAAAAATGATGAGGTTTGGTATAATTCGTAAAAAAGCCATATCAAAAACACCATGGTGTGTAGCCCCATCTTCTCCTACCAAACCGGCGCGGTCTAAGCAAAAAATAACGGGCAGATTTTGCAATGCCACATCATGAATAATTTGATCATAGGCACGTTGTAAAAAAGTAGAATAAATAGCGCAAAACGGGATAAAACCTTGGGTGGCAAATCCGGCTGCTAAAGTAACCGCATGTTGTTCTGCAATTCCAACATCAAAAGCTCTTTTCGGAAATGCATCAATCATATATTTTAAGGAACTACCGGTTGGCATTGCTGGTGTGATTCCTATAATTTTATCATTTTTTTGGGCAAGTTCAACCAACGTTAAGCCAAACACGTCTTGAAATTTTGGTGGTAAATTATCTTCCGATTTTACCAAAACTTCTCCTGTATTTTTATCAAATTTACCCGGAGCATGGTATTTTACCTGATCTTTTTCTGCACTTTCTAAACCCTTTCCTTTTGTAGTAATTATATGAAGAAACTGTGGGCCTTTTGTATTTTTTAATCGCTTAAGTTCATTAATTAATAAAGGTAAGTTATGACCATCTATAGGTCCGGTATAAGAAAAATTT
>JAMPYA010000100.1 GCA_023700885.1 Flavobacteriaceae bacterium | reverse complement strand
GTTCCAAATAAAGAGGATTATGGCGGAAAATATGTGTGGCCTGTATATGACAGTTTTGATATTTTCACAGCAGATTTAAAAGGCAATCAGTTAAAACAACTAACCAACTCTCCCGGTTATGATGCTGAGCCAACAGTTTCTCCTAAGGGTGATAAAATTGTATTTACCTCAATGCGAAATGGTGATTTAGAACTTTACACCATGAATATAGATGGAACTGACGTTAAGCAAATTACTAATGAATTGGGATATGACGGCGGCGCCTTCTTTTCACCGGACGGAAGCAAACTTGTTTTCAGAACTTCAAGACCCAAAACTCCGGAAGAAATTAAAGAATATAAAGAATTACTGGCTATTGGTTTAGTACAACCTACCAATATGGAACTCTATGTTTGTAATATTGATGGAACTGAGATGCAAAAAATAACCAACTTAGGAAATGCCAATTGGGCTCCGTTTTTTCATCCATCAGGCAAAAAAATAATATTCTCTACCAATCATAAAACCAAACGAAGTTTCAATTTGTTTATGATTAATCTAGATGGAACTGGATTAGAACAGATAACTCATGATTCTGTCTTTGATGCGTTTCCCATGTTTTCTTTTGATGGTAAAAAACTCATCTTTTCATCAAACAGAAACAACAACGGAACTTCAGATACTAATTTATTTATTGCAGACTGGGTAGATTAACTTCTGAAAAACAGCAACAATCAAAGGCTGAGACGTTTAAAAATGCGTTTCAGCTTTATTTTTTTGACTATCTTGCACCCGATTTAAGATTGAACATGAAGAAAATACGAAATTTTTGCATTATTGCCCATATCGACCATGGTAAGAGTACTTTGGCCGATCGTTTATTAGAATTTACCAATACGATAACTGATCGTGAAAAAAAGGATCAATTATTAGATAATATGGACTTAGAACGTGAACGTGGAATTACCATTAAAAGTCACGCAATCCAAATGGATTACATATATAAAGGTGAAAAATATATTTTAAATTTAATTGACACACCTGGCCATGTAGATTTTTCTTATGAAGTTTCACGTTCTATTGCTGCATGTGAAGGCGCCTTACTTATTGTTGATGCGGCTCAAAGTATTCAGGCACAAACCATCTCAAATCTTTATCTAGCTTTAGAAAATGATTTAGAAATCATTCCTATTCTCAATAAAATTGATTTACCTAGTGCAAATCCGGAAGAAGTTTCAGATGATATCGTTAATCTTTTAGGATGTAAATTAGACGATATCATTCATGCCAGCGGAAAAACAGGTTTCGGAATAGAAGCTATTTTGGAAGCTATTATTGAAAGAGTTCCTCCGCCAAGTGGAAATGAAGACGAACCCTTACAAGCTTTAATTTTTGACTCTGTTTACAATCCTTTTAGAGGAATAGAAACTTATTTTAAAGTATTGAATGGAGTTATTAAAAAAGGACAAAAAATAAAGTTTTTAGCAACCGGAAAAGAGTATTTTGCTGAAGAAGTTGGAACTTTAAAACTTACTCAAATTAAAAAAGATATTATAAAAGCCGGAGATGTAGGCTATTTAATTAGTGGTATAAAAGTAGCAAAAGAGGTAAAAGTTGGAGATACAATTACCGATGCTTTAAATCCGACAACTCAACCAATTGCCGGTTTTGAAGATGTAAAACCTATGGTTTTTGCCGGAATTTATCCTGTAGATACTGAAGATTACGAAGAACTTCGCAACTCGATGGAAAAACTTCAATTAAACGATGCTTCATTAGTTTACCAAACTGAAAGTTCTGCAGCTTTAGGTTTCGGATTTAGATGCGGATTCTTAGGAATGTTACACATGGAAATTATTCAGGAACGCTTAGAACGTGAATATGACATGACAGTAATCACTACGGTGCCAAACGTTTCCTATAATGCTTATATCAAAAAAGATCCAACAAAAGCAATTGTAGTAAATAACCCAACTGATTTACCCGATCCTTCTAGATTAGATCGAGTTGAAGAACCTTATATAAAAGCCACCGTTATTACCAAATCAGAATTTGTAGGTAATATCATGAGTTTGTGTATTGAAAAAAGAGGAATTATAAAAAATCAATCCTATTTAACTCCAGAACGCGTAGAATTAATTTTTGATATGCCTTTAGCTGAAATTGTTTTCGATTTTTATGATCGATTAAAGACTGTTTCAAAAGGTTATGCCTCTTTTGATTATCATCCAATAGGTATGCGAGAATCAAAATTAGTAAAAGTTGATATTTTACTAAATTCACAAACTGTTGATGCGCTTTCCTCATTAATGCATCAGGATAATGCACAGTCTATCGGGAAAAAAATGTGCGAAAAACTACGACAACTCATTCCGAGACAACAGTTTGACATTCCAATTCAGGCAGCAATTGGCGCTAAAATTATTTCTAGAGAAACTATAAAAGCATTACGAAAAGACGTAACTGCAAAATGTTATGGTGGAGATATTTCTCGAAAACGTAAGCTTTTAGAAAAACAGAAAAAAGGAAAAAAACGAATGAGAATGGTTGGAAATGTTGAGATACCGCAAGAAGCATTTATGGCTGTTTTAAAACTAAATGATTAAAGAATTTAAAGAACAAAAAAAAAGTGCCACATGGCACTTTTTTTTTGTTCTTTAAATCTAAAATAATATGATTATTCGTTGTATAACCAAGCTTTTTTAGATAATAATTGATCTTCTGTTTCTTGATGATCTTCATCAGGAACACAACAATCAACTGGACATACAGAAGCACATTGTGGCTCATCATGAAACCCTTTACACTCTGTACATTTATCAGTAATAATGAAATAAAACTCATCTGATTTTGGTTCATTCATTGACTCAGCATCTACAACAGAACCACTACTTGGTAAAGTAACCATTCCCTTTAATCCCGTGTTATCAGAGTACGACCACTCTGCATCTGGTTCGTAAATTGCGTTGTTTGGACATTCAGACACACAAGCATCACAATTAATACAGTCCTCAGTTATTTTAATAGCCATAATTATTAATTTAATGTTTTAAACTTATACAGCAAAGTTATAAATATTTATTATTTATTGTTTAATTTTGCTAAAAATTTTAAAAAAGTATAACTCATATCATTATGATTTCAAACGAAGATAATAATAATCAACACTTTGCTAGGGAAAATCATAAAATAGATACAGCCGTAATACGGTTTGTGGGAGATTCAGGTGATGGAATGCAATTAACTGGAACTCAATTTTCTGATACTGCCGCATTATTTGGCAACGATGTAGCAACATTCCCTAATTACCCATCTGAAATTCGTGCTCCACAAGGAAGTTTATACGGTGTTTCTGGGTTTCAAGTTCAATTTGGTAGTGTAGAAGTTACAACACCCGGAGACGAATTAGATTTATTAGTTGCCATGAATCCTGCAGCATTGAAAACAAATTTATTTGCCTTAAAGCCTGGAGGTACTATTATTGTTGATACAGATGCTTTTAACAAGAAAAATCTAGAAAAAGCTAAATACGAAAACAATCCTCTAGAAGATGATAGCTTAAATAATTACAGAGTAATTAAAGCTGATATTTCTGCTTTAACAAAAGAAAGCTTAAAAGATTTAGGATTAGATACTAAAAGTATTGCTCGTAGCAAAAACATGTTTACATTAGGAATGGTGTATTTTATGTACAACCGCTCTTTAGAACATTCTGAGAGTTTCTTAAATAAAAAATTTAAAAATAAACCATTAATTGCTGAGGCAAATATCAAAGCCATTAGAACAGGATTTTACTATGCAGAAACATTAGAACTAATGTCTTCTACTTACATAGTAGAGCCTGCCAAAATGGAAGCCGGTACATACAGAGTTGTAATGGGCAACGACGCAACAGCTTGGGGTTTTATGGCTGCTGCAGAAAAAGCCGGATTAGAACTGTTTTTAGGTTCTTACCCTATTACACCAGCTACTGATATTTTACACGAATTGGTAAAACACCGTCATTTTGGAATAAAAACTTTCCAAGCAGAAGATGAAATTGCAGGAATTGCTTCTGCAATTGGTGCTTCATTTGCAGGAAGTTTAGCAATTACTACTACATCAGGTCCCGGTTTAGCATTAAAAGGAGAAGCTATTGGCTTGGCAATGATTGCTGAATTGCCTTTAGTAATTGTAGATGTTCAACGTGGAGGTCCTTCTACAGGTTTACCAACTAAAACAGAACAATCTGATTTATTACAAGCCATGTATGGTAGAAATGGAGAAAGTCCAGTGATTATTATTGCCGCAAGTACACCTGCAAATTGCTTTGAATATGCTTTTGAGGCATCAAGATTGGCATTAGAACACATGACGCCTGTAATTTTATTAACTGACGGATTTATAGCAAATGGTTCTGCTCCTTGGAAAATTAAAAGCGTAAAAGATTTACCCGAAATTAAACATCGAATCGTACCAAATGGAACTACTGAATATTTAGCCTACGTAAGAGATGAAGAACGTTTAGTAAGAGATTGGGCAATTCCAGGAACTCCAGGTTTAGAACACCGTATTGGAGGTTTAGAAAAAGATAAAGTTTCAGGATGCGTTAATCAAGGTCCTGAAAATCATGAATATATGTGTAATATCAGAGCTGAAAAAGTTAAACGTGTTCAAGAATTTATACCTAAAATAGAGGTTGAATTTGCACAGGAAGGTGACTTATTAGTTATTGGATGGGGAGGTACTTTTGGAAATATTCATGCATCAGTTAAAGAAATGAATGATTTAGGGTATAAAGTTGGGCATGCTCAATTTAACTATATCAATCCGCTTCCTAAAAACACTGGTGAACTGTTTTCAAAATACAAAAAAGTTGTTGTATGCGAACTTAATCTAGGACAATTAGTTAAAATGTTCAGAAGTGAGTTTAAAGGAGTTGAATTTTTGCAATACAACAAAGTTCAAGGATTGCCTTTCACCAAATCAGAATTAACCAATCATTTTAAAGGGTTGATTTAAAAATTTTAAATTATGGAAAATAACGTTAAATATACATTCAAAGATTTTGCATCGGATCAAGAAGTAAGATGGTGCCCAGGTTGCGATGATTATGTTGTTCTTAGAGCAATGCAAAAAGCATTACCAGATATGGGGCTTAAAAAAGAAGATGTGGTATTTATTTCAGGTATCGGATGCTCATCACGTTTCCCTTATTACATGGATTCTTATGGGTTTCACAGTATTCACGGTAGAGCACCCGGAATTGCAACTGGCGTAAAGTTAGCCAATCCAAATTTAAGTGTTTGGGTAATGACCGGAGATGGTGATGCAACTGCTATTGGTGGTAATCACTTTATTCACTTATTAAGAAGAAATTTAGATATCAATATTGTCTTGTTCAACAATGAAATATATGGATTAACAAAAGGACAATTTTCTCCAACTTCATTAGTAGGACAAAAAACAAAATCATCTCCATACGGAAATACACAATCACCTTTTATTATAGGTGAATTAGCTTTAGGAGCTAAAGCGCGTTTCTTTGCTAGAATTCCTGGTAATGAACCAAAAACTTTAACTGATGCCTTTATACAAGCTGAAAGTTTTAAAGGAACCTCATTAATAGAAGTTCTTCAAAATTGTGTAATTTTTAATGATGGTTGTTTTACAAAATATACTGACAAAGATTTAAGAGATGACGCACAATTAGTTGTAGAGCATGGTAAACCTATGATCTTTGGGAAAAATAAAGATAAAGGTATCGTTTTAAATGGTCTGAAACTAGAAGTAGTTACAATAGGAGAAGGAGGTATTACCGAGTCTTCAATTTTAGTTCATAATGCTGAAGAACAAGATCCAACATTACATCAAATGTTAATAAGATTAGAATATCCATTAGTTACCGGTGTTATTCGTAAAGTATCTGAAGAAACATTTGAAGACAGAGAACAACAATTAACCAATAAAATTAAGTCAATCTCAAAAGTTACTTCGGTAGATGACCTATTTTTTGCTGGTGAAACATACGATGTAAAATAATGGGTTTACTCATTATTTTACATCCATCAATCAATTTTTCTCAACCCTTAAATAATTTTTAAATGGGATCAGAAGCTCTTATAGTATTTTTATTATCTGGTGTCGCCTTAGTTGCCGGCGCCAATTTTTTATCTAATTTAATTTCACACAAGTCAGATAATCCTAGTAAGAGAGAACCTTATGAGTGTGGTATGGAAACCATTGGACCTACTTGGGTTCAATTTAAAGTTGGGTACTATTTATTTGCTATCTTATTTCTAATCTTTGATGTAGAGATAGCTTTTCTAGTGCCTTGGGCCGTAGTTTTTAAAGAAGTTGGTCTAGTCGCTTTGGTTGAAATACTCATATTCTTATTGATTCTTGGCCTTGGATTGATATATGCTTGGAAAAAACGCGCATTACGATGGGAATAGAAATGAATGAAACGCTCAAAGATTTTCCCGGACAAATAATTCCGGGTGGAAATGGTGGTAATATTACAATTACCACACTAGACAAAGTGATTAACTGGGGACGCTCCAACTCACTTTGGTCTCTTTATTTTGGCACAAGTTGTTGTGCTATTGAAATGATGCAAACTGGTGCAGCACGTCATGATTACTCAAGATTTGGGTTTGAAGTGGCGCGTCCTTCACCCAGACAAGCAGATTTAATTATCATTGCCGGAACTATTGTTAATAAAATGGCTCCTGTTTTACGTCGTTTATACGACCAAATGGCAGAACCTAAATATGTAATTGCAATGGGGGCTTGTGCCATTTCTGGTGGTCCTTTTTACTACAATACCTATTCAGTTGTAAAAGGTGCTGATCATGTAATTCCTGTAGATGTTTATGTTCCTGGATGCCCTCCAAGACCAGAAGCTTTATTAGAAGGTATGATGATGCTTCAAGAAAAAATTAGAACAGAAAGTCTTAAACATAAAGTAAATCCTATCGATGGATTTGATAAAGGTTTATAAAATTATAGGTATGACAAATAGCGAATTACAAACTTTAGTAAGCTCATGGAATCTTGAATTAGAATTCACAGAAGCTGAATCACAGTTTTTAAACATTACTGTTAAACCTGAACATTTACATCAACTTGGCTTACAACTTAAATCAAACAAGGAAACTTCGTTTGATTTTCTATTTTGTGTAACTGGAATGGATTGGGGAACTGATCTTGGTATAATATATCATTTAGAATCAACTACTCACAGACATCAAATTGTTGTTAAGGTTAAAACCTCTGATAGAGAAAACCCAACATTTGATTCTGTATGTGATATTTGGTATACAGCAGAATTTCACGAAATGGAAGTTTTTGATTTCTTCGGAATCAAATTCAACAATCATCCAAACTTAAAGCGTTTATTCATGCCAAAAGATTGGGTTGGTTTTCCGTTGAGAAAAGATTATGTAGATGAGGTTAATATGGTTATAAAATAACAGATTAATGACAACAACAATCGAAACTAACACTTTTAAATCTGAAGAATACTTTATCAATATGGGACCTCAACACCCTGCAACGCATGGTGTATTACGTCTTATTTTAACAATTGATGGAGAGATTATCAAAAATGTAGAGCCTGATTTAGGCTACATTCATCGTTCTATAGAAAAAATGTGTGAACGCGATAGCTATCAGCAAATCGTTCACCTTACAGATCGTATGGACTATTTATCTGCTCATATTAACAATGAAGCAGTTTGTTTAACAGTAGAAAATGCTTTAGGACTTGAAGTTCCTGAGCGTGTAAAAGTTATCAGAACTATTATTGCTGAACTTACACGTTTAGCATCACATCAATTATGGTGGGGTGTAATGGGAATGGATGTTGGAGCTTTAACAACTTACTTTT
>JAMPYA010000099.1 GCA_023700885.1 Flavobacteriaceae bacterium | reverse complement strand
CTTCTTAAAAGAAAATGGATTTCATGAAAAATACAGAGCCGAAAATGTGAAGAATTTGGTAAAATCAGGCAACGTAAAACCAGCCGATTTAGCTTCATATTTAGAAGACGCCAACTCTGAATTATTTGACACGCCGGTTGTTGGTACCGAAGTTTACAAATCGGTTGATGGCGGAAAAACATGGAAAAAAACACATAATGAATATTTAGATGATATCTATTTTTCTTATGGATATTATTTTGGACATATTTATGTACATCCTAAACATCAAGAAAACATTTATATCTATGGTGTTCCCATTTTAAAATCTAAAGATGGAGGTAAAACATTTGTACCCATCAATGCAGAAAATGTACATGTTGATCATCACTCACTGTGGATAAATCCAAATTTGGAAGGTCATTTAATCAATGGAAATGATGGTGGAGTCAATATTTCTTTTGATGATGGTGAACATTGGATAAAATGTAATACTCCGGCAGTTGGGCAATTTTATGCTATTAATGTCGATAATGAAAAACCATACAATGTTTATGGTGGTTTGCAAGATAACGGTGTGTGGAAAGGACCAAGTAATTACAAACCATCTGTAGATTGGCATCAAGAAGGAGCATATCCGTATAAATCTATCATGGGTGGTGATGGGATGCAGGTTGAAATTGATAGTCGTAATAGTTCAATTGTTTACACCGGTTTCCAATTTGGAAATTATTATAGAGTAGATTTAAAATCAAATAAAAGAACTCCAATCCAGCCAAAACATGATTTAGGTGAAACACCATTGCGTTTTAACTGGCAATCGCCTATTCATTTATCTATTCATAATCAAGATATTTTATATTTTGGAAGTAACAAATTACATCGATCTTTAAATAATGGTGATGACTGGACTACCATTTCTTCTGATTTAACCCAAGGAGGAAAAAAAGGAAATGTAGCATACGGAACCTTAACAACTATTTCTGAAAGTCCTTTTCAATTTGGGATGTTATATGTTGGAAGCGATGATGGGTTTATTCACTTTACTGATAATGGTGGTGGAAGTTGGACAAAAATCTCCAATGCTCTTCCACAAAATTTATGGGTTTCAAGAGTAATTGCATCATCTCACCATAAAGAACGAGTTTATGCAACGCTAAATGGTTATCGAAATGATGATTTTAAACCCTATGTTTTTGTATCAGATGATAAAGGAACTACTTGGAAATCGATCAGTGCTAATCTTCCAAATTTTCCTGTAAATGTTATCAAAGAAGATCCTGTAAATTCAAAAATACTTTACGTTGGAAATGATAATGGTGTTTTTGTTTCGTTGGATGGAGGAAATTCTTGGCTAGAATTTCAAAAAGATTTACCAAAAGTGGCAGTACACGATTTGGTAATTCAGAAAGAGGCCAAAGATTTATTAATTGGAACACATGGACGCTCTATTTACAAAGCCAATATAGCGCCAATTCAACAATTTGAAAAAACAAAAAATAAAGATTTTTATATTTTTGATTTAACCGATGTAAATCACAACAAAAATTGGGGAAGTACTTGGAGTAAGTGGTTAACACCTACAGAACCTAAATTAAATATTACTTTTTATGTTGCTAAAGCAGGAGCCTATCAATTAATTATAAAATCGGAAGATGGTATTGAGTTAAATAAATTTGAAGTTAAAGCAGATGTAGGATATAATTATACAAGCTTTAATTTAACGTATTCTGATGCTGGAAAATCAGCTTATATTAAAAAACATAAGGATGCTGTTATTGCCGAAGCTAAAAACAAAAAATACTACTTTATCAAAGGTAAATACAAGCTTGAGGTTGACAAAGCTACACAGATTTTTGAAGTGAAATAGTAACAAAATCCCTTTTCAATTGAAAAGGGATTTTTCTTTTAAATAGGATTAGGTTTGTTCAATAAATACTTTTTTAATTTTTTTAACCTTTTTTTAAGATACTTAAATGTTTTTTTAATAATAATTATAGATATTTTTAGAGGTAATTAATTATTAAAATTGTTATGAAAAAAATAGTATTAGCACTTATTTTAGTGGCAAGTTCCTCTTTGTTTTCGCAAGAGAATCAATCAAACATAAAAATCTTTTTGAACTGTAATTATTGTGATGAAACGCATATCAAACAAAATTTAACTTTAGTTGAATTTGTTCGAGATCAAAATTATGCAGATGTTATTTTATTATTTAGAAATCAGCAAAATGGAAGCGGAGCCACTACTTATGAGATAGAGTTTACGGGTCAGAATAATTATAATGAAATTCATGATAAAATAGTATTATCGACCAATGCAGACCAAACAGAAAATGAAATTAGAGAACTCATCTTAAAAAATATTAAACTCGGTTTAATTCGTTATTGGGTTAAAAATGGTAAACGAGATAAAATTACCATTCAAATTGAAAAAGAGGTTGTTGATAATGTGGCAGACATCGAAGATCCTTGGAATAAATGGGTTTTTAATTTAGGTTTTAATGGATATTTTTATGGCCAAGAAACTAGTAAAGATGTAAACCTAAGTTTTAGCGCCGCAATAAAACAAGTAACAGAAAAGAATAAGTTTTATCTAAGAGGAAGTCTTAATAATAGTAAATCAGTTTTCACTTACGACAATGTAGATATTATATCTAAGAGTGAGTCTATAAATATTACTATGTATGATGTTTTAAGTATTAATAACCATTGGTCGGCAGGGGTATTTACCAAAGGAGGTAAATCAACATATAGTAATTATTCATTTTATTCATCTTTTAAACCAGCTATTGAATATAATTTCTTTTCTTATCAAGAATCCTCAAAAAGACAATTGACCTTGTCGTATAAAGTTGGAGGAGTTTTTAATAATTATGTTGAAAAAACTATTTTTAATAAGGAAAAAGAGTTTTTATGGGAGCATGGTTTAAATTTAGGAGGAAGTGTAAACCAAAATTGGGGAAATATTACCAGCGAAGTATCTTATGATAGTTTTTTGCAAAATGCTGATTTTCATCAGTTTTCATTTCATTTAGGTGCTAACATTAGGATTATTAAAGGATTATCGTTTAATATTAGTGGTAATTACAATATAACAAATAATCAAATAAATTTGGCAGGAGGTAACTTAACGTTAGAAGAATTATTATTGAGACAACAACAAGTAAAATCTGGATATAATTACTTTATAAGTACAGGCTTAAATTATTCGTTTGGGTCCATTTATAATACAATTGTTAATCCGAGATTCAACTTTTAATAATGAAAAAATCCCTTTCTGATGAAAGGGATTTTTTTTAAAACGCTTTAGCCTCTTTAAACAGACTCAAGTTTAATTGTTCTACTTCGTTTTTAAATGTACTCCAATCTTCTTTATAAAATTGATTAACTCTAGTTTTATAATTCTCAAAAGCTTTTGTTGCATTTTCTAACAACTGATTTTCAGTTGAACCCGGAAGTTGCATCAAATCATTAATATACATATAAGCAGTAAATAAATTAGAAACAATGGTTGGATCAGGACTTCTGGTGATTCCTTGTCGTTTATCTTCTTTGCCTAATAACTCATCAACAAAACCGTCTAATTGTTTAGATATTGAATCGTTTTTTTTCAAAATAGCAGCATATTTTTTGTCTTTTAAATCAGAAATTTGTTTTTTGTAATTTTTTACAATTTCTTTAGATTCATTGAGTTGCTGACTGATATTAGCCATTTGTTCCATGGTTTTTTCAGTTTCTTTCAGCATCGCATATTTGGCTTCTAAAACTTTAGTGCTGATAGAAATTCGTGGATCAAAGGCTACGGAAATTAGCGTTGAATCTGTTTCTTTGCCATAAGAAAGAACTAATTTGTAAGTTCCGGGTAAAACGGTTACACCTCTTGGTTCAAAATTTCTACCTCTTTGAGATGATGATCTTGAAGGTCTTTGAACACCTTTTTCGTCTAAACTCCAATACATACGTTGGATACCGTTATCGATAGGAGCTTTTTGTTTTAAAGTTCTAATTAATTTATTTTCCTGATTGTAAACATTTAAAACTATCGAGTCATTTTTAGGTTTTGTATCCTCTTTTGGTTTGGTTATTTCTTTGGATTGTTTAGCATCTTTTTTAACATCTTTAGGTTCTTCAGTTTTATTAAAAAGATAACTAATCATAGCTCCATCACGTTTATTATCGCCATTATAAATAGCATTAGCGCCAAATCGGGTTCCAGATGGTTGCTGTTTTTCAGTAATAAATGCTTTGTTTGTTTCAAATATTTTGAGTGATTTTGACAAAAGTGAAGCACCGGTTTTTGCCAATTCTCTTAGCGGACGAATATCGTCTAAAATCCAAAAAGAACGTCCAAAAGTTCCAATTATTAAGTCGTGTTCAGTAGGATGAATAACCAAATCCATCGTGGGTACCGATGGATAATCTTGTGTCCATTTAGTCCAATTTTTTCCTTCATCAATACTAAAATACAAACCATATTCTGTTCCTAAAAACATTAAATTTTTAACTATTGGGTCTTGAACAATCGATAAAGTATAGCCAAAGGTTTCATCTTTTTTATCCAACAGATTTTCCCAGGTTTTTCCATAATCACGTGTTCTAAACAAATAAGGTTTAAAATCAAAATTTCTATAATTGTTTATTACAACATAAGCTTCGCCGGCATTATAGGTAGATGGTTTTATTTGCGCAACCCAACTCTCTTTTGGCATTCCTTTAATATTTGGAGAAACATTAGTCCAACTTTCACCACCGTTTCTTGATATTTGAATATTACCATCATCTGTTCCAGCCCAAATAAGACCTTTTTCTAAAGAACTTGGACTAATGGCAAGTATGGTACAATGATTTTCAGCTCCTGTAGCATCCATCGTTAATCCGCCACTTTCGTGTTGTTTTTGTTTTTCAAGATTGTTAGTGGTTAAATCAGGAGAAATTAGTGTCCACTCATGTCCTTTATTGGTTGATTGATGTACAAATTGACTTCCGAAATAGAGCGTTTCATTATCAAAAGGATCAATGGCGATAGCCGAGTTCCAATTGAATCGCAATTTCATTTTAGGATCGGGATGCGTTGGCTTAATGTTTTTAACATTTCCAGTTAATTTATCAAATCGGCCGACATTTCCGCCTTGGGACATTGCATATCCATATTGAGTGTCTTTTAAATCAGGTACCACATCAAAACCATCTCCAAACATTACTTCTTGCCAGTATGAATTTCTGATTCCCTGATCTTTTAAAACATAAGCAGGACCGTACCACGATCCATTATCTTGCATTCCTCCGTAAACATTATAAGGAAATTCTAAATCTACATTAACATGATAAAATTGCCCAACGGGAATATTTTCAGCAAATCGCCACGTTTTACCTTGATCATAAGAGATGTTTAAACCTCCGTCATTGCCATCAATAATATAATTCGGATTGGTTGGATGAATCCACCACGCATGATGATCCGGATGCACCCCTTTACTTGTATTATATGCTGGCATTAATTCTTCAAAACTTTTTCCGCCATCAATACTTACAGTTACATAAGTATGAATACTATACAAGCGATTTTCGTTTAACGGATCAACATAAATTTCAGCATAGTAAAATGGTCTACTGTTAATATTTTCTGATTCGTTTATTTTTTTCCATTTAAATCCACCGTCATCAGAACGATACAATCCATTTTTTTCTGCTTCTATTAAGGCATAAACTACTTTTGGATTACTTTGAGAAATCGCTAAACCATTTCTTCCAAGATTTCCTTTTGGAAGACCATCTTCTTCTGTTTTTTTAGTCCAATTCTCTCCACCGTCATAAGTAATGTAAATTCCTGATCCTTCTCCACCAGATTTAAAAAACCATGGGTCGCGTTTGTGTTCCCACATTGATGCGATTAATTTGTTCGGATTAGAACTATCAACAACTAAATCAGCACAACCAGTTCTGTTGTTTACAAAAAGTATGTTTTTCCATGTTTTCCCACCATCAATAGTTTTATAGACTCCTCTTTCAGGATGTTCTCCCCAAGGAGATCCAATTGCGGCAACGTAAACGGTGTTAGGATTGAATTTATCGATAATGATTCTATGGATATTGCGCGTTTTTTCTAAACCCATTAATTGCCAATTTTTACCGCCATCAATACTTTTGTAAATTCCATAACCGCCATTTAAACTGTTTCTCGGATTTCCCTCTCCGGTTCCAACCCAGATTACATCAGGGTTGCTTTGTTGAATAGTAATTGCTCCAATTGCCTGAATTGGTTGTTTATCAAAAATTGGTTCCCATTCTAGACCGCCACTTTCTGATTTCCATACACCACCAGATGCTGCTCCTGCATAAATAACTTCTGGTTTATTGTTTACAACATCAACAGCGGTAATTCTTCCGCTCATGCCCGCGGGACCGATAGAACGAGTTTTTATTCCTTTTAACTTCTCAATTGGGATTTGTTGGGAGAAAGAAATGAAAGAAATGAAGAAAATGAAGTACAATATTTTTTTCATATTTGATTAGTTTTGTTTGAGTAATGAAAAGTAAAGTATATTTTTTGGATACACAAAAAGTAAATTTTATTTTAACAAAATATTCAGTTTTTTGATGATAACTTATAATCATTCTAAATTAAACGAATTTGATTTAAATGTTTTAGCTAGTGCCATTTCTATGTTTTATATTTGTTCAACTTTAATAAAATAATAATAAAATGAGCGGATTTTTATCTTCATCAATTGCCAGAAAGTTTGCAATGGCACTTTCGGCATTATTCCTTATTTTCTTTTTAATTATTCATTTAGCGGTTAATTTAACATCATTATTTAGTGAAGCCTTATTTAATGAGCTATCCCACTTTATGGGAACCAATCCATTAATTCAATTTGCATTACAGCCAGTACTTATTTTTGGTGTTGTTTTTCATTTTGTTTTAGGATTTGTGTTGGAAATTAAAAACAGAAAATCTAGAGGCGTACAGTATGTTAAATACAATGGCGCTGCTAATGCTACTTGGATGTCCAGAAATATGGAAATAAGTGGCGGTGTTATATTAATTTTTATCGGAATTCACTTTGTAGATTTTTGGTTTCCTGAATTGAATACTAAATATGTAATTGGTGATATGACTGGTTTACATAATGGAGAATTCAGATATTTTGCGGAATTAAATCACAAATTTGCTGAACCATGGAGGGTTGGGGCTTATGTAGTTGCATTTGTTTTATTGGCATTGCATTTATTACATGGTTTTCAATCAGCATTTCAATCAATTGGGTTTAATAATAAATACTCCAATTGTTTAAAATCATTTGGAAAATGGTATTCAATTATAGTTCCGTTAGGATTTATAATTATTGCGTTATTTCATCATTTTAATCAGTTAACCCATTAATCTTATTCAATTATGTCGACTTTAAATTCAAAAATACCAGAAGGTCCAATAAAAGATAAATGGACAAAATATAAAGATAAAATCAACTTAGTTAATCCTGCAAACAAAAGAAATATTGATATTATTGTAGTTGGAACAGGTTTGGCGGGTGGTTCAGCCGCTGCTACTTTAGCTGAGCAAGGATACAATGTAAAAGCATTTGCTTATCAAGATTCACCAAGAAGAGCACACTCTATTGCAGCACAAGGCGGAATCAATGCAGCTAAAAATTATATGGGTGATGGAGACTCTAATTACAGATTATTTTATGATACTGTAAAAGGAGGTGATTACCGCTCTCGTGAAGCTAACGTTTATCGTTTAGCTGAAGTTTCTGGAAATATTATTGACCAATGTGTGGCTCAAGGTGTTCCACTAGCGAGAGATTATGGAGGACAATTAGACAATCGTTCATTTGGAGGAACCTTAGTTTCAAGAACCTTTTATGCTAAAGGTCAAACCGGACAGCAATTATTATTAGG
>JAMPYA010000098.1 GCA_023700885.1 Flavobacteriaceae bacterium | reverse complement strand
GCCATAGCAGCTATGGCCTGCGCACCTCCAACTTTGTAAATTTTGTTTATACCAATTAAATGGGCTGTATATAAAATGGCTTGATTTATCTCTCCATCTTGATTAGGAGGTGTGCATAAAACTATTTCTCTAACACCGGCCAACTTTGCAGGAATTCCAAGCATTAAAATGGTTGAAAAAAGAGGAGCGGTGCCACCGGGAATGTACAATCCGACCTTTTCAATACCTACACTTTTTCTCCAGCATTGAACTCCTTTAGTAGTTTCAATGAGTTGCTCATCCACTTTTTGTGAAGCGTGAAATTTTTCAATGTTTTGTTTGGCAATTTCAATGGCGGCTTTTAACCGATAGGATACTAAAAACCGAGCCTTGGCAACCTCTAAATCACTTACTCTAAGTTGCTCTAATTTTACGTTGTCAAATTTTTTACCATATTGTAAAAGTGCTTGATCTTTATTTTTTTTGACATCATTTAAGATTTTACAAACAAGTTTACTCAGTTCTTTTTTTTCCATTTTTGGACGCTCTGTTAATGCTCGCCACGCTGTTTTATTTGGATTCTTATATACGTTCATTACAATACTATTTTATCAATTGGGATTATTAAAATTCCCTCTGCTCCCGCATTTTTTAACGCATCAATTACATTCCAAAATTGATCTTCGTCTATTACACTGTGTAACGAACTCCAACCTTTTTCAGCCAAAGGAAGTATAGTGGGACTTTTTAATACCGGCAAAATAGCACTCACTTCTTCTATTTTGGCATTTGGCACATTCATTAAAATATACTTGGAGTTTTTAGCTCTTAAAACGGCTTTTATTCTAAATAAAAGCTTCTCTAATATTTGCTCTTTAGCAGCATTCAGTTTTAATGATTTTACAAGAACAGCTTCTGATTTTAATATAAGCTGAGTTTCTCTTAATCCATTTTTAAATAAAGTACTGCCCGAACTTACAATGTCACAAATTCCATCTGCTAAACCAATGTTGGGGGCTATTTCTACTGAGCCTGAAATAGTGTGTATTTCAGCATTAATCTTGTGCTGCTTTAAAAAGTAATTTAAGGTGTTGGGATAGGAAGTAGCGATTTTTTTTCCTTCAAAATAAGTTAACGAATCTCCTTTTATTTCTTTAGGCACTGCCAGTGATAGTCTGCATTTAGAAAAACCGAGTTTTTCAATAATCTCAACATCTTTCTGCGTTTCAATTAGTAAGTTTTCACCCACTATGGCGATGTCAACAACACCATCTTCTATATATTGAGGAATATCTGAATTCCTTAAATATAAAATTTCCAAAGGGAAATTTGAAACGCTTACTTTCAGTTGATCGATTCCGTTGTCTATTGCTATTCCGCAATCTTTCAGGAGTTTAAGAGAATCTTCATTTAATCGACCACTTTTTTGAATGGCAATCTTTAGTTTACTCATTTTTTTATTTTTTGTGTCTGAGTAAACATTTTGGGCTATCAACAAAAAACCCGTCTGATTTACTCAGACGGGTTTTGAAATATTGTTTTAAATTACATATATCATTTCCACATTGCCTGAGAGCAATTATGAGAATGATGATGATGTAATTGTATTAAGTTCATTTTTTATATTGATTGGGCAAATGTAAGAAGTTTTTTTAATTAAAAAAATTATTATCATGAGTCCTTGCAGATAACAGTTTACATTTTCTAATTCAGTTCATAATTTTGTTTTGCCCACTGGATCGATGGATAAATCCATTCTCTCAGAGGCTTGAACAAAAAACCGTGTCTAAGTCCCGTATTCAGTTCGATTTCTTTAAATCTAGAAACTTTTAAACTTGAGGTTTCTTTCCTTTTAATTGCAGAAACACCCAACACATCCGTTTTTTCATATATCGTTAAAATATTTCCGCAAAAATTTATATCAGGCAGATTTTTAATATCGATGTCTCTGAAACTTCCGATAAAAATAAAGTTTACCTCCGGATTATTTAAAAAAGTAGATACATATTGAGCTATATACCCACCTTTTGAAGTCCTTATAACAGTAATTTGGGCAGGTTTTAACCCATTTAGCAATAAACTGTCTATTTGAGCAACAATTTTTTTGGCATATTCTTTTACATCTGTATTTGCCGATCTTTTTTCACTAAAGACTTTGAAGCCTTCTTTCTTAAATTCATTGAGAATCTCAAGATATTCGGCCTTTCCATATTCAGGATGTTCTTCCTCTAAATGATGCTCTTCAATAAATCTATTATGAAGGAAGAAAATGTAATTTTGTCCAAAACTGCAAACTGAATAGATTGAACAAATTAATATTAGAATCATTTTTTTTGTTTTCATTTCACATAATATTTGTTAAAATTACCGCAAACGACCCGATAAACGCGGCAACGTTCAAGATTTTAAATATACGAATTTACTCATAATATTTAAAAGATTAATTGAACGGTACCAAATTGCTTTTACCTATACATATTGATTTCTTTCTTTATTTCCTTTCAGTAATTCTCAATAAATCTCCAAAAACACCTCTGGCAGTAACTTCTGCACCTGCGCCAGCTCCCTGAATAACAATAGGATTATCACCATAGGACTCCGTATAAATTTCAAATATAGAATCAGCGTTATTAAGTTGACCTAACGAACTTTTTTCAGGGACGGATATAAGTTTAACCTCTAAACTTCCTTTGTTTTTTTGTAAATCTCCCGACAAATCACCTATATACCTTAACACATGTTTTTCCTTCTGGTCTTCTTTTATTTTTTGATAAACAGGATTTAGCTCTTCTATTCTTGATAAAAAATCTTGTGCACTTTCATCTTGTAAAAAAGTTGGAATTAAATTATGTATTTTTATTTCATTAAATTCATTTTGTAAATCCAATTCTCTAGCTAAAATCAATAATTTTCGAGCTACATCATTTCCACATAAATCTTCTCTTGGATCAGGTTCTGTGAGTCCTTTGTCAATGGCTTGTTGTAATATGTCGCTAAAAGAACTTTCTGACTCAGAAAAATGATTGAATATAAAACTTAAAGATCCGGAAAAAACGCCTTTAATGCGAGTAATATTTTCACCTGATGCATGCAATATGTTAATCGTATCAATCAATGGTAAACCCGCGCCAACATTGGTTTCATACAAATAATTTTTATTATTCTTTTTAAGTGATTCTCTTAATTTTTTGTAGCTCAAATAACTTTGTGTGTTAGCTATTTTATTGGATGAAATTAAATCAAATCCATTTTCTGCTAATGGAATATAATTATCAATAAAAGTGGTACTGGCGGTATTGTCTATTGCAATTAAGTTTTCAAAATGATATTTTTGAGCAAACTCAATAATGTCAGTAATGCTTTTGTTGTTATTAGGAGCTTTGTCATATTCCTCTTTCCATTTATTAGATATACCCTCTTTATTTAAAAGAATTTTTTTAGATCCTGCAATGGCAAATATGTTTAAATTGATTTCTTTTCTTTTAAGTATTTTATTTTTTGAATTAAGGATTTGATTTATTAATGCTCCCCCAACAGTCCCCTTTCCAAAAATGGCAATATTTATGTTTTTTGAAATTCCAAAAATCTGTGAGTGGATAACATTTATTGCTTTATTTACATTTTTATTATCGATAACTAAACCGATATTATTTCCGTTTAATGTGTTGTTAATTAATAATATATCAATATTATTTTTTATTAATGCATTAAATGAGGATGAAAAATTGTTAATATTCTGACCAATAATTGTAATAACAGAAACTTCTTTTTTTGAAATAATTGAACTGATGTCTTTTGTTTGAATTTCGGCTTGAAATTCTATTTTTAAAGCGTTAACAGCTGTTTTAATATCCTTCTCTGAGATAATAAAACCAATACTTCTTTCTGATGAACCTTGTGAAATGACACTAACACTTATTTTATTCTGGTTCATAGTGGAAAATATACGCGCATCAATCCCTTTCTTTCCAAGTAATCCTTTGCCTTCAATATTAATAAATCCTATTTCATTTTGAACGGAAATAGATTTTACTTCTTTGTCAGTTATTTTATTATTAATTAAAGTTCCTGTGGCATTAGGGTTATAGGTATTTAAGATGCGCAATGGAATGTTCTTTTCTACTAATGGAATGATCGTTTTTGCGTGTAAGATAGAAGCGCCAAAACTTGCCAATTCGCTAGCTTCATTAAAATTTAATTGTTCGATTATTTTAGCATCACTTACATAATCTGGATTAGCAGTATATATACCATCTATATGTGTATAATTTTGTACTTCGGAAGCATTTAAGTATTTTGCAATTAAGGAAGCTGAATAATTACTTCCATTTCTTCCTAAAGTAGTGGTTTGATTGTTTTTATTTGATGTAATAAAACCGGTAACTATTGGAATAGTTTCTTCATCAAAAGCATTATACCAATTTACAGTATTGGTTTTGGAAAGTTTCTCTATGATTTGTGCATTTCCAAAATTATCGTTTGTTTTTAAGAAATCTCTACTATCAATGGAATTGCTTTTTATTCCATTTTGGTTTAATAAAGAAGCAATCATTTTTGCGGCTAATAATTCTCCTTGTGCCAAAACCAAATCTTTTACTTTTAAACTATAATCTTCTACCAATTTTACCCCTTCAAATGTTTTTTCCAATAAGGTAAATTCTTTATGGTAATCGATATTTTTATTTGGTTCTATTTGATATTCTTTAAATGCTTTCCATTCAACGGCATAATCTTCCCCATTTTTTGCTTTATCCAAAATGAGTTCCAAACAATCTGTTGCATTTCCTCTTGCAGATAAAACAATTATTATCTTCTCTTTTAAATTTACTTTGTTTTTAATGATAGAAATAACGTTTTCTATTCCCTGACCATTGGCTAGGGATTTCCCGCCAAACTTGATTATTTTCATTTCTTCTCTCATTTGAAAATTGGTTTTAAAAATTGTATAAGTTGTTTGTGCTCAATTAAAAAGGCATCATGTCCGTGGATAGATTTTATTTCACGGTATTGATTCTTTATTTTTAGTTGATTTAAAAGAATTTTTGTTTTAATATTTTCCTCTTTTACAAAAAACAAGTCACTATCCACAGCTATTTGAACAATAGTAGATTTTATAGGCCTAACTATTTCTTCAAAAGACAGGTCTTCTGTTGTTATATCAACTGTAGTTAGTAAATGATTCATCATTAAATAGGCATTTATATCAAACCTGTTTTTTAGTTTTTCTCCATGATGATCTAACCAAGACTCTACATTAAATTGCTTATTAGATGCTGTTTTTGTTCGATTAAATTTTTGGTTGAAAGACTTTGGTGTTCTATAAAATAACATCGCCATTTTTCTGGCATCTTGTAAAGGATTTTTTGAATTTTTTAATAGTTGATTTTGAACATAATTATGGCCAATAATCCAATCTGTAGATTTCCAATCAGAAGCAATAGGAATAAGGTATTTTATAAAACTAGGCCGTAAAGCAGCCATTTCCCACGCAATACATCCCCCAAGTGATCCGCCTATTACCGCGTATAATTTGGTAACTTTCATTTCATTTAATACTAAACTGAATATTGCGGCTATATCTTTTGCCGTAAAATCATTGTAATTTTTTATGCTCTTTGATTGATATCCATTTCCGTGGATATTAAAGGCAACAACAGTGTATTTGTCAGTATTAATAACTTTGTTTTTACCAACAATTTCATTCCACCAACCCTTTTTTTTACTGAGAATATCTGAATTTCCAGTTAAAGCATGGTTAACTACAACTACCGGAGCAGTATGTAATTTTTTACCAAATACTTGATAAGTGGTATCCAAATTTTCATATTGGATACCACTATAGGTTGTGTATTTTTTTAAATTATAGGTTAATAATCTATTCATTATCTATATCTATTAACAAATAATATGAATTGTATTTAAATTGAAAAAAAAATCAAATTTTAAATCGCTCACAGTTATATTTGTTTTAATGCTTGGTTAATATCTTCTTTTAAGTCTTCAATATCTTCCAATCCAACCGATAGTCGGATTAAATCTTGGCTTACTCCTGTAGTTAATTGCTGCTTTTCAGTAAGTTGTTGATGAGTAGTGCTTGCCGGATGAATTATCAAAGATTTGGTATCTCCAATATTTGCAAGTAAAGAGAATATTTTTGTTGAATCAGTCAGTTTCTTAGCTGCTTCAAATCCGCCCTTCAAACCAAACGTAACCACACCACTTTGTCCGCTTGGCAAGTATTTCTGTGCTAATTCAAGGTATCTGCTACTTTCTAATCCGGGATAGTTCACCCATGCAATTTCATCTTTTGTTTGTAACCATTGGGCGAGTTTCAAGGCATTTTCCGAATGTTTCATTATTCGAACTTCCAAAGTTTCTAAACCTTGAATTATTTGAAAGGCATTGTATGGACTTAGAGCTGCTCCAAAATCTCTTAAACCTTCTATTCTCAGTTTTACAATAAATGCAATTTCGCCTAAAGTTTCCGAGTATTTTAGACCATGATAACCTTTGGAAGGCTCTGTAAATTCTGAAAATTTTCCACTTGCCCAATCAAAAGTGCCAGCATCAATAACTACGCCCCCCAAAGATGTTCCTTGACCTCCAATAAACTTTGTTAAGGAGTGAATTACAATATTAGCTCCGTATTTTATAGGATTTAATAGCACAGGAGTAGCAACTGTGTTATCAACAATTAATGGAATCTTATTCGCTTTTGCAATTTTTGCAATTTCTTCAATATCAAGAACATCTAATTTTGGATTACCAAGAGACTCTATAAAAATAGCTTTGGTATTCTCTTGAATTGAATTTTGAAAGTTTTCTAAATCATCAGCATTTACAAAACTTGTTTCTATGCCTAATCTTGGTAAGGTTACATTGAGTAAATTATAAGTTCCTCCATATAAACTACTCGAAGAAACAATGTGATCACCAGACTTAAATAAGGTTAAAAAAGTAGTAGCAATTGCTGAAGTACCAGATGCAAAAACTACTGCACCAATTCCTCCCTCAATAATTGCCAATCTTTTTTCTAGAATATCATTGGTAGGATTGTTTAATCTGGTATAAATAAATCCAAATTCTTTTAATCCAAATAAATTGGCAGCATGGTCTGTATCGTTAAATACATATGAGGTAGTTTGATAAATTGGAACAGCTCTTGTTCCTTGGGTTAATTTTGTGTTGTGCCCTGCATGCAGAGCGTTTGTTGTTTTATTTAAATTTGACATTTTATTATATTTTTTTTAAATATTTAAGAATAAAAAAAGTCCCTTTGGTTAGGTATTACCGAAGGGACTTTAAAACTACTGTTAGTTTATATATCTTTCAATTTGGGTAATACCATAGCATTATAAAGAACATCATGCACATATACATTTGTTGAAAGTAACAACATACTATTGTTTGGTTATTTATCATTTTTATTAATTATTATTCAAAAAAAAACCTTTGCAATATGCAAAGGCTTCGTTAATTATATTTTTAATCTAGTTTATACAATTATAGCCTTTGTGTAAATTTCTTTACACATCATACAAGCCATATTTGTAGTTTGTTCTTTCATCTGATGGTGCAAATTTAATACAATAATTTAGATTTCAAAATTTATTTTCAAATAAGAGATAAGGTTTCCGAGTTTTGTAAAACAGGGAGTTATTTTGTAAATTTCTTGGATGCAAGGAAGAAAATAACTAACGCCAAAAATACTGTATCAGGTTCATTTAAAGGATTTGGTTTCAGCAGATAATTACTATCACGTGGATACCTCCTTATTTTTAAAACGACTATCTTTCCAATATCATCAAGTTTTTCGAGTGGTCCTATAAAGAATTATAGAATTTTTTAAAATCAAAAAAATCCTTCAATTTCTTGGAGGATTTTATTTTTGGTGGGCAATGAGGGGTTC
>JAMPYA010000097.1 GCA_023700885.1 Flavobacteriaceae bacterium | reverse complement strand
CCTTCATTAGATTGAACAATTAAATGTATATGATTACTCATAATTACATAACCATATAAAATCATCCCTTTGTTTTTAATGCAATAATTTAAACAATCAATAATACAATCTTTATAAATTGGTTTAGTAAAAACATCTATCCAATCAACCACAGTAGCTGTTATAAAATGTGCTTTATGCTGATCTCTAATAATATACCCCTCTTTCATTGTATTTAATTTTGTATTAAAAATAATAAATAAAAAGGGTATTCACAGCTTTTAATTATTCCAAGCTTTTTTATTTTACCTCAAAGTCAGGAGTTTTCTTTCCTCAAAGTCGGGAGACTTTACGGAGCAAGGACAAAAGAAGCTCCCCGAAGTCTCCGACTTCGGAGCAATAAATTAACTAAAAGTATAACTATGTTTCTTTCCTCATAATCTAGTGCGGAGCAGATTTCGAATGATGGAGCAACGTAAATAATACCTCAAAAGTCAGGAGAATTGCGGAGCCGGAGAAAAAAAGTTATCCGAAGTTGGAGCTCTCCGAAGTCTCTGACTTCGGAGCAATAAATTAACTAAAAGTATAAAACTTCGTTTGTTTCCTCAAAGTCGGGAGACTTTGCGGAGCGGGGACAAAAGAAGCTCTCCGAAGTCTCCTGACTTCGGAGCAATAAATTAACTAAAAGTATAAAACTATGTTTCTTTCCTCATAATCTAGTGCGGAGCAGATTTCGAATGATGAAGCAACGTAAAATAATACCTCAAAGTCAGGAGACTTTGCGGAGCCGGGGAGCGGGGACAAAAGAAGCTCTCCGAAGTCTCCTGAATTCGGAGCAATAAATTAACTAAAAGTATAAAACTATGTTTCTTTCCTCATAATCTGGTTACTTTGCGGAGCAGGGTAATTATTTGATAGAAATTAGTTCAATTAAATAAGAAGAATTCAGAAACTATTAGTTGATCTTTCTATAAAACAACAAAAGCCTAAAGCTACTATAAGCCATAAAAAAAGCGCTCCGAAGAACGCTTTTAAAAATAATAAACTTGATATTAGTAACCTGGGTTTTGTTGAGCTGCTAATGTTGGATTAGCATTAGTTTCTAAATTTGGAATAGGCCAAAGAAATCTAAAATCTGTATACGGAATAGCAGCCTGAGGCGTATATGTATATGTAGCATTTAAATCAAACGCATTTGTAGCGGAGTAGGGAGACTATGCGGAGCGGAATTAAATTTAATGTATTATTAAGTAATTTTTAACTATTACATATTTGTTAAATTTTTCTAAATTTTTTGTTTAAAAAAAAACAGCCTTTCGGCTGTTTTTAAATTAATTCAAATTATTCTAATTATTAGTTATTAACTGGAGTAGCAGTATATAAATCAACTAAACCTGGGAAATTCTTATTTGAGTTTATTTCTGTTTGAGGATATAAAAATCGTTGTGGGATTTTTGTAGCTCCAACACCTTTGATAGGCACACCAATTGCATTATTTGTTCTTCTTACATCATGGAAAACTTGAGTTTGTCCTAGTAGAGAAATATACTTTTCTTCTAATATTTGAAGTAATAATGTATTTCCTGAATCCGTTGAAGCAGGGAAACTCCCACCATATACTGAAGCTAACTCTGTACGAACAGCATTAAATGGAGTAAGTGCATCACCGCTCGTTCTATGTGCTGCTTCAGCTTCAATCAACTTAGTTTCAACAAAAGAAATAATTGGGAAACTAGCGTCTACAGCAAAAATACCACCAGAGCTAGTTCTAGGATTCGTGCCTGTAAAATAGAATGCAGCTCTTTGAATATCACCTGGAGTTGCCAACAATCTTGGTTTAACTCCTGTTACCAATTTAAAAAGATTAGAATCTATACCACTTAACATCCCAGATCTTAATTCAGCTAAAAACTGAAAATACATGTTTTTTTGACCAACTGTTGAAGTATGGTTTGACAATAAATCCTCATTTCTGTTAGATATACCTAACTTGGCATAAGTTAATGCATTAGGATAATCTTTAGCAACTAAATAATAGCGTGCTTTTAAAGAATTACCTACCTTAGCCCAAGTTGCACTGTTTGTTTTATAAACTGGTGCACCAAAAGAAGCACTTACTGTTGCTGCTCCTACATTAGTGATACCTTTACTAAAAAGTGACTGAGCAGCATCTAATACAGATTTTTGACCATCGTATTTTGGGTTTTGAAATTTCACATAATCACCAGCCTCTACAAAAGGAACATCCCCCCATAAACTGGCAGCTTCTGCTACAAGCATACCTTGTACTATTTGTGCTACACCCTCAAGTACTTTATTTCCATCTTTAATTGCATCAGCCTCCGCTAATTTTGCTTGAGCAAAACCTGATGCATACAAATCTTGCCAATCATCGTCGTAATCACCGGCAGTTGTAACATAAATATTCAATGACGAATATTGTCTATCAATACCTGAAAGTTGATCTGTAAAAATTGAAGATGTTCTGCCAGCTTGACTGGAAAATAGCTTCACAACTTCCATATTCGCCTGCCCTATCAACATACTACCTGGGGCAGATGTAAATGTATTTGGGTCTTCATTTATTCCATCTGTAAAATCACTACAAGCAACAAAGCTTAAAGTAATTAATAGGAAAAATAATGTTTTTGTTATGTTTTTCATGACTATAATGTTTTAAGTTATTAAAATCCTAGTTTTAAAGTAAATAAGTATGATTTTGTACTAGGATTACCAAAATAATCTAAACCACGCCCTTTTGAAGGACCTGTTAAGTTAGAGTCAGGATCGTACCCTTCTACATCTGTCCATAAAGCTAAGTTTCTTCCAGAAGCACTTACCTCAACACTTGTTAAACCAGTTGATTTAAGGAATTCTGTCGGCAATGAATATGCTAAAGAGATTTCTCTAATTCTTGTCCATGAACCATCTTCTACAAATTGCTCACCTACTGGACCAAAACCTCCACCAGTTCCCATCCACCAAGTTTGGGTTAAAGCAACAGGGCCAGCTCCAAAATCTTTAACTTCACCTCTAAAAGTAGTACCTGAAGGAATCACAACTCCTGCTGATGTTTTAATATCTGAAGGCGCAACACTTTCTATTCCGGTAGTTTTCCAAGTACCATAGTTAATCATAGCACCTTTAGTACCAGACCACATATCGTTACCTTGTGAAGTTTCTAATTGAGCTGATAGACTTAATCCTTTGTAAGATATTACTGTACCTAATCCACCCATCCAATCAGGGTTTGGATCTCCTAAAACAGACTCAGAAGCTGCAGCAGTAGGAAATCCATTAGCATCTAACACTAACTTTCCTGTAGCATCTCTATTCCATGCAACACCCCATAAAGCTCCCATCGGTTCTCCTTCAACAACTCTTGAAGATACTCCTGTAAATCCGGCCAAAAATACCGATTGAACACCACTTAGACTTTCAACCATGTTTTTATTTTTAGAATAGCTCATGTTCATAGTCCAACTAAAATCACCTTGTGAAATTAATTTTAATCCTAAATCAACTTCAATCCCTTTATTTGAAATTTCAGCTGCATTGGCCAGTGTACCAGCAAACCCAGTTGAAGGAGCAACATCAAGATTTAAGATTGCGTCTTCTGTAGTTCTATTATAATAAGTTAACCCTAAAGTAGCTTTGTTGTTAAAAAATCTTAAATCAGTTCCAATTTCAAATTCTTTAACTCTTTCTTCCTTCAATAATGGATTTCCTAATGTTAAAGAACGAGCAAATGGATTACCATAAACTGAAGCATTTAAGATGTCTCCCCATGACGATTGAATATTTGCAGCAGCATAAGCAGTACTTGTAGAATATACTGCTGGTTCAATCCCAATCTCACCATAAGTTGCACGCAATTTACCAAAACTTAAAACATTACTTTCAAAGTTTTTAGAAAATAACCAACCTAAAGATGCACTTGGGTAGAACGTATTAGCCTCTAACGAAGAAGGTCTTTCATATCTACCGGTTAATTCTAACAACAATTGCTCATATAAATCAGCATTTAAAACAGCATAACCACCAGATTTTCTAGACTCTGACTTGTAACTAGTTGCATTGGTATTTGCTGCTGTTGAGTTAGAAAAAATTCTTAAATCATCAACAAAAGGATTCGTGAATGTACTAGAAGTACCTGAAATTCTTGCATATTGGCTTCTGTCTAAAGAAGTTCCTAATATCCAACCTAATTTGAAATTATCAGTTAAATCATAAGAAGATTGCAAGAACATGTTGAAGTTTTGAATTTTTTCTTGGATATCATCTTGTCCGTAGAAACCATTAATATTTCCACCACCTGAATGAACTGGGAAAAATGTTTCTCTATGATCTGTATAATAATCTAAACCGTAACGAGCAGTTAATTTAAGATTACCTTTAATTGTCCAATTAAATTCTGGTGCAATTGTAAAACGCTCAACTTTATTAGGGTTATCTTGTTCATTAATTGTCCAACCTGGATTATTAAATACCGATGTTAAAGGAGCTCCTAAATAATTTCTATAAGCTCTTTGTGTATTTTTGGTAGAAGTACCAGCTGCATTGTAATAAGTACCTTTATAATCAGTATTATCAAAATCAAGCGGATTTCTTAAATAACTTAAGTACAATCCTTCAACGTTAGATCCTGTTTGAATTCTATCAGATTTGATTTTTGCGTAAGAAGTATTAAACTTAACTGTTAAATCATCTGTTAATTTTGTTGTTTGATTAGCTCTTAAGGTTTGTCTTCTATAGTTAGAACCTGCTTTTATAATACCACTTTGATCCCAATCAGAAAAACTTAAGAAAGTACTTGAGTCTTCACCTGAATAATTGATACTAACCGATTTGTCCCAAGTAAATCCATCACCAAAAACTTGATCTCTGTTCACTTTGTTGTAATTAGTTTTATCGTTTTTAGCAGTTATAGGGTAGTAAATATTACCACTTTCTGCAACGAATCTTAAATTACCAACTGTAACTGCATCTGGGGCGCCACTTCTAAGTGAAACTTTATCCCCAAAAGATCTTAAACCGTTTGCTTGCCATACCCCATTTAGACCTTGACCAAATACTTCTTGTTTTTCAAACTCCACATTAATTTTATCGATAGCAATTGAGTTTCTTACCTCAATACTCATTTTCTTTGCACCTAGTTTTCCTGATTTAGTGTTAATAATAATAACACCATTAGCAGCACCAGTACCCCAAACAGCAGCAGCTGCTGCCCCTTTTAATACTGTTACATTTTCAATATCATCAGAATTAATATCATTCAGACGCGATTGTTGAATTACACCTGCAGTATTACTACCAATATTAGAGTTAGCAATTGGCACACCATCTAAAATAATTAAAGGAGATGCATCCCCCAAAATTGTATTCTGCCCACGAATTTGCATATAAGCACCAGAACCAGGATCCCCTGTTGTTTTTGTAATACGTAATCCTGAAGTTTTCCCAGCCAATGCTTGTATAACACCTGACTCTCCTGATTTCTGAAGCGATTTAGCATCTACTGTGGTAGATGAACTTAAATCAGCATCTTTTTTCTTTACGATCCCTAATGCTGTTACCACAACTTCTTCTAATGCTAACGCACCTTCCGCCATTGTAACGTTAATAACATTGGCTGTTCCAACAGTTTTAGAGGCAGTTTCCATTCCTACAAAACTGAAGACTAATACGTCTCCAACATTGGCAGATAAGGAATACTTACCGTCAAAATCTGTTTGAGTTCCTTTAGTGGTTCCTTTTACCACCACACTTACTCCCGGTAAGGCACCGCTTGCGTCGGTTACTTTACCAGAAATTACTTTTGTTTGTGCCGTAGCTACATTCAGTCCGAAAACTAAAAATAAAGCCGAAAGCCAAAAAGTAAATTTTCTCATAGATAAAAAATTTAGTTAATAATAAATTAATTTAGTTTGATTTTTTGGTTTTAAAATAATAAATAAATACAATCATTCATTAATTAAAATCTGGACTAAAATACATATTTTTTTAAATGAAAAACCAACTATTAAAATTTTTATCAAAAAAGCAATAATTAGAAGTTAAAACAACGATTTATTATGTTAATATATTATATTTTTTATATATTAAATTTTACTTCTGACTAATTTTATTTAATTAAAAAGAATAAATCATAGATTTTTTTGAATACTTTTCAAATGTTAATATTTTCTAAATTTTTTGTTAAATTTCATTAATAAATCAGCTTTTTTAACAATTTAGTAACATTCTTAAAAATTTATAAATTAATGTTACAATTAAAAAGGATTCCTACCTTTGTATCATGGAACATAACAACACTATTTTTGGTTTAAGAGCTATTATTGAAGCACTACAATCTGGAGCTCAGATTGAAAAACTATATATTCAAAAAGGATTAAGTGGCACCTTAGCTTCTGATTTGATGAAACTCATTAAGAAAGAACAAATACCGATGAGTCATGTTCCTATTGAAAAACTAGATTATTTGACCAAAAAAGGTAACCATCAAGGGGTTGTTGCTGTTACTTCTTTAATCAAATATGCCGATTTAGAAGAATTGATTGCACAGTTGGAAACTACTGATAAAAAACCATTGTTTTTATTATTAGATCAAATTACCGATGTGCGTAATTTTGGCGCTATCATCAGAACGGCTGAATGTACAGGTGTTGATGCTATTATTACTCAAAAACAAGGTAGTGCTCCGCTCAATGCTGATGCTATTAAAACATCTGCCGGAGCGGCATTTAAAGTTCCTATTTGCAGAGTTGATCATATTAAAGATGCTATTTTTCAACTTCAAGCTGCTGATATTACCATTGTAGCTGCAACAGAAAAAACAACTGAAACCATTTATGATGTAAATTTTAACAAAGCTATTGCAATAGTTATGGGTTCTGAAGATCGCGGAGTAAACCCATCTGTATTAAAATTAGTCAATCATAAAGTAAAATTACCCTTATTAGGTACCATAGAATCGCTGAATGTTTCTGTGGCCTGTGGTGCTTTTTTATATGAGGTGGTTAGGCAACGTAGTTTGAATGTTTAAAGTTTAAATGTTGAATGTTGGATTTTGAATTCTAAAATTTTGTATATTTACATTCTATAAACATTTTATGATGACATCAATAGAATTAAAAAAATTGTTAATCCATAGAATTGCAGAAATAAATGACGAGTCATTTTTAAATGCTATAAAAACAATTCTTGACTCGAAAACACAATCTCGTATAATAAATTTGACTTCTGAGCAGCATTCTGAAATAAAAGAATCAAGAAAAGAAATAGCTCAAGAATTATTTGTAGAACAAGCGGAACTCGACAAAGAATTTAACAAATGGCTAAACGTAGGATAATTTGGTCTCATAAAGCCAAAATTAAACTCTTTGTGATGCTGGATTTTTACACAGAAAGAAACAAAAGCAATACGTTTTCAAAAAATATATATAAAAAGTTCAACAAAGAACTATCTCTTCTCATAAAACAACCTGAAATTGGAATAAAAACAGACCTAGAATTCATTCGTGGATTAATTGTAGATGAGTTTATTTTGTTCTATGAAATTTCTTCTGATAAAATAATAATACATACTATTTGGGACTGTAAACAAAACCCAAATGATTTGATAATAAAATAAACACCTGCTACGCAAAGTCTCCTGACTTTGCGCCATGATACCAAAAGCGAACAACTAAAATCGGTAAACGAGCAACAACTTTACCCCTTCACACCTTCACAACTTAATAGTTCTACAATTCAACAGATGAACAACTTTTCATTTCTTGCCCTGATTTCTATGACAAAACCAAATCATTTTTATACATAACTTGATTTTTTATTACCGCAAAAATCCGATGAATTATTTTGTTTCTAACAGCATTTAATACACTCATTTTATTTTTTCCTTCTTTTACTTTT
>JAMPYA010000096.1 GCA_023700885.1 Flavobacteriaceae bacterium | reverse complement strand
TGGGGTATATACATTATCAATTTTATTTTTTTTGTTGGTATTAGTTATTCTGGAGCTTTTATTTCTGGAATACTTCATTTTTATGAAACTCCATGGAAAAATGCTATTTCTAGAATAGTAGAAATCATGACTGTTTTATCATTAATAATTGGACCAATTTTTATATTACTTTGTATTGGCAGATTAGATAGACTTCATTATTTGTTTATATACCCAAGAATTCAGTCGCCTATTACTTGGGATATTATTGCAATAATGACAGATTTAATAGGGTGTTTTATTTATTTATTGTTAACATTTATTCCTGATTTTGCTATTCTTAGAGATAGTAAAGACTTAAAAGCTCCAGAATGGAGAAAAAAAATGTATAAATTCTTAGCAATAGGGTATAAAGATACTCCTACCCAAAGAGAAAGACTTGAAAAAATTAAAAACATCATGTCTGCTATGATTATTGCATTAGCAATTGTAGCTTATTCTGTTTTGGCATGGATATTTAGTTTAACACTACAACCCGGATGGAACAGCACCATTTTTGCCTCTTACTTTATTGTAGCAGGATTATATTCTGGTGTTGGAGTTATTATTATATCCATGTATATTATAAGAAAAGTGTATAAATTAGAAAACTATATTAAAAGAATACATTTTATTGGTTCAGGTATAGTTTTATTAGTTATTTCACTTTTATATGGATATTTTACATTTAGTGAATATTTTGCTAAATGGTTTAGTCATAAAATTCACGATGTTAATTTATTAGAGACATTGTTTGGAAGATATTTTTGGGAATTTATTTTAGCTAATTATATAGGGATTATTATTCCTATAATAATTTTATTTTTCAAAAAACTTAGAACAATAAAATCAATCACTTTTGCTGCGGTTATTGCAGTATTAGGAATGTGGTTAAATCGTTATCTTATCGTAGTACCAACTTTAGAAACTCCTTATTTACCCATTCAAGATACAAGAGAAGCATTTCTTTTTTATTCGGCAACTTGGGTAGAATTTGCTTTGAGTTTTGCTGGGATTGCGGCATTTTTATTATTCTTTACGCTTTTACTTAAGCTAGTCCCAATAATTCCGATGTCAGGAATAATTGATTATGAAAGAAAAATAATTAATATCAAAAAAAAATATAAAGATGAAACCTAATAGATTTAAATATAGATTTATTTTTTACTTGATAGTTATATTATTAAGTACAAATAGTATTTCCCAAGATTTTAAAGCTGAGGATTATGGAATGCTCTTTAATTTCAAAAGCATAAAACAACCCGATAATACAAGATTACTTGAAGTTAGTTTTAACGCAAGAAGTGAAGCTGATTCAAAAGTAATAATACCCATTTATGGCGCTGAAATAAAATTTTTAAATGCGGTTGATAATAAAGATGAAGTAATAGGAACGTCTAAAACATCAAAAGATGGAATTGCTAAATTTATTGTGCCAGAAAATTTTAAATATTTGAAAGATAAAGAAGGTAATATTAATATAGTAGCCCGATTTGAAGGAACAGATGCTATAGATTCCGAGGAAGAAATAATTACTCTTAAAGATGTCCATTTAGAATTAGAACTTAAAGAAATAGATAGTGTTAAAACCGCAATTGCAAAAATTTATACTTTAAATAATTTAGGAGAGGAAATTCCTGTTGAAGCTGATTTTTCTCTTTATGTAAATAGTATGTTTGCTAAGTTTAAAATAGGAGAAGGCTCTGTTTCTGATGGAGAATTTGAATATCATTTTGAATTTCCAACAGATTTACCTGGCGATATAAATGATGAATTAACAGTTTTTTTAATGATTGAAGATCATGATGAATTTGGGAATGTTGTTCAGATGAAAAAAGCAAAATGGGGAATGACTCACACCCATAAGAAGGAAAAAAAACTGGCCTTATGGACCAAATCCGCACCAATATGGATGTATGTGGTATTAACAATATTATTAGTAGGTGTTTGGGCAAACTACTTTTATACTATGGTTAATTTGTTTAAAATTAAAAATGAAGGAGATCAGTTTGAGTCAAGACTATAATAATAAAGTACATATAAATTACAATTAACTTAAATTCAATAACTATGAGAAAAAATTTAAATATTTTAGTGATAGCATTATTTGCTGTAGGATTAGTATCTTTTTCTGTTGACCAAGATTGGGTTGTTCCTGCAAAGGATAAAGCAATGAAAAATCCGGTAGGAGCTTCTAAAGAAAATCTAAATGAAGCAAAAGCCCTATACAATGTTCATTGTAAATCCTGTCATGGAACAAAGGGATTAGGAGATGGTCCAAAAGCTAAGAGTATGAAAGGAGACTTAGGAGATTTTTCATCGGTTAAATTCCATGCACAAACTGATGGAGAATTGTTCTACAAAACCAAAGTTGGTAGAGCAGATATGCCTGGATATTCTAAAAAATTGAATGATGAAGAAATTTGGTTAACCGTTATTTACATGAGATCTTTAAAAAAATAAACAAAAAATTTAATTTTTAAATCCCGCCATGGCGGGATTTTTTTGTGAATTTATTTTATTAAATATTTATCAAAATGTAGTATCTTAGGAAATAAACTAATAAAATAAATCATGAAAAATTTTTTGAATTTTGGATTAGCTGTTTTTATTATACTATTTCAAAGTTGCGGCCCTAAAGAAAAACAAGTTGAATCATCTAAAAACATTGACAATGTTATAGTTGAAAAAGCTATAATAGACACAACATCCATTTCAACTGAGAATTTAAAGGAAGAAAATATTACAGAAGAAGTTAAAACTGTACCAAAAGAAGCTCTAAAACCAATTACGAAAACACCAGTTGTAACTAAAAAAGTTGAACAGGAAGTTATAAAATCGGTAACAGAAAAAAGCCCGGAAATAAAAACAGAGGAAGTAGTTAAAAAAGAAGTTATTGTAGAAAAGGCAACCGAAGTTAAAAAAGAAGTTGAAACTATTATAGAAAATCCTAAAACAGTTGTATCAACCTCAAATTGGGTAGTGCCTGAAAATTATAAAAAAATGAAAAACCCATTAGAGTCTAATAATGATAATCTAAAGGAAGCCAAAACAGTTTATGACATTCAATGTAAATCATGTCACGGATCTAAAGGTTTAGGTGATGGTTCTAAAGCTAAAAGTATGAAAGGTGATTTAGGTGATTTTTCTTCAGCTAAATTCCATGTTCAATCTGACGGAGAATTATTTTATAAAACGAAAGTTGGAAGAGCTGATATGCCTGGATTTTCTAAAAAGTTGAGTGATGAAGATATTTGGTTAACGGTTCTTTACATCAGAACCTTAAAAAAATAAACATAAAAAATCCTGCTTGCAGGATTTTTTAAATCAAAAAAAGTTTCTAAATCCTATTAATAATGTAGTTTTGCATGTACTATGTCACAAACATTTACAAAGGAAGAACGACTTGTTAGTAAAAATTTGTTCGAAAAATTATTTTCAGAAGGCAATCAACTGAAAATATTTCCATTCCGATTGCTTTATATAAAAACAGAATTTAACACAAAGTATCCTGCTCAAGTGGCTTTGGCTGTTCCGAAACGGTTGATTAAAACTGCAGTTCATCGCAATAGAATAAAGCGCCAAATGCGTGAATCCTATCGAAAAAATAAACAATTCTTATATGATGATTTAAATGATAATTATGTTTTTATAATTACATTTATGGATACTAAAGAGTGGAAATCAACTGAAGTAGAATTGAAAATAAAAGCACTTTTACAAAAATTTATCAGTACAATTAACGAAAACAACCAACAATCTTTAGACTAAAGTCAAAAGGTTGTATTTTAGTAAGGATTAAATAAATATCAAATGAAAAATAAAGGTAGATCTAGAGCTCAAGAATCATCCGCAGCAATTGAAAAAATGTACATTACAATGCGCCATTTATTTTCTCGTGGATTTTATAAACCAATGGGTGTTTCTGGAGATTCATTACGCGAATCATTATTATTACTTCGACCAGAAATATATGGTTCTATTGCTGAAGAAAAAGTAGAATTAAATGGATTAATATACGTACTTGAGCGTCTTCCTGACGGAATTGAAGAATGTCAATTCATCAACTTAACAGCAGATGAAGGTTTTTCTAAATCAAATTTTAAAGTGATGATTCCGCCTAAACGCAGAAGAAATTGTTATCGCATCGATAAAAATCAAATGAACATTGAGATTACCCGAGGAAGATCTGATATTTATGATATTTTAACACATCTTACTTTTCTTTTTATAGAATCGCATAAAATCATGCAAAAAGTAATTTCTAATGATGGTAATGAGAGTATTAGAGAATGGAAATCTTTGGAAGAAATTGTTGTCAATAACAAAAAACTTACTCAAGAAGAACGAGAAATTACCATAGCGCATCTTGGTAGTATATTAGGGCGTACTTATGACGAAACCCTTGAGGCCTATAATGCATTTCATACTACAACATATCCAGATAGATTTTTTCATATTATTTATTGGTTAGGATTTTTAGCTATGAGAGAAGTTTATCACAATGAAAAACGATCTATTAATTTCAGTACTATTTTAAGAGAAGAAATTGGGCATCATATTTACGGAGAAATTTGGGCTAATAATATTAAAAAGATGTTAGATGAGCATCAATTATTAAATCGACCTATCCACATTGTGAGTGCCAATATGCATAGTGTTATGAATTCTATTTATGCACCAATGATTTTAAATAAAAATTTAGATGATGATGGAAGAATGAATTTATTTCTTAAACTCAGCGCTTCAGAAAATGAAGCAATGCGTAAAGAAGTTCAAAAATTTGCAAGCCAAAATGGTTTAATTTTTATTAAAGAACCTTCAGGAACTCAAATTGATGTGCAACTTATTGATACAGCAAAAATTGATTTTTCTAAAACAAAATACAATTTAAATACAACAGATATTGTAAAAGAGATGCCGGTAATTATTGTGATGGATTACGCTTTTGGTGAACAGGCTTTTGAAACAATGGATGAACTTTTAAAACCCTATTATACAAAAGATAAGAACACACAATATCTAAATGTAGAATCTGTTTCAATTATGGGTAAAGCAGGAATTTTAGAAGGAGGAAAAGGAGATATTATGATACCAACGGCACACATTTTTGAAGGAACTGCGGATAATTACCCATTTAAAAATCAGCTAAAGAAAAAGCATCTTCAAGGTTACGGATTAGAAGTCTATGAAGGTCCCATGGTTTCGGTTTTAGGAACATCTCTTCAAAACAAAGATATTTTAAAATTCTTCCATAACTCAACTTGGAATGTCATTGGCATTGAAATGGAGGGCGCTCATTATCAAAAGGCAATTCAATCGGCTTCAAAAATTAGGGGAAATGTGTCTTCTAAAGTTAAAGTGCGTTATGCGTATTATGCTTCTGATAATCCATTAGAAACTGGAAGTACGCTTGCTTCTGGCGGATTGGGAACAGCAGGTGTTAAACCAACCTATATTATAACCGAAAGAATATTGGAACAAATTTTTGAACAATAATATTAACGCTCTTAAATTAATGAATAAAACACTTTATAAAGTGCGGTAAATGTGTTTTTGATTTAATATTTTCATTATTTGTTTTAATATTTTTTTATCGTGGTTTGCCCCAATAATAGCTATTTTGGTTTTATTAGAGGAAATACATAGAAGAGCACGTTATAATCTTAAATATCTCGATAATCTTATTTTTTGGACAGATTTTAAAGTAATTTTAACGACAATTATATTAGTTATTAATGGTAAAGGAAAATAAAAGAATATGAATATTTTAATCATCGGATCAGGAGGAAGAGAACATGCGTTTGCATGGAAATTAAACCAAAGCTCTATTATTGGTAATTTGTTTGTAGCTCCGGGTAATGCAGGTACAGCTTCAATAGCCAAAAATTTGGCAATTGATATATTAGATTTTCAAGCTGTAAAAAAAGCAGTATTACAACATCAAATAAATTTGGTTTTGGTTGGTCCTGAAATTCCGTTAGTAGCCGGAATTCATGATTTTTTTCTAGCTGATGATGAAATAAAACATATTGCAGTTATTGGGCCCCAACAATACGCAGCTCAATTAGAAGGCAGTAAAGAATTTGCTAAAGAATTTATGGTTCGTCATCAAATTCCTACAGCCGCTTATCAAAGTTTTACCGTTGAGCAATTACAAAATGGTTATGACTTTTTAGAAACTCTTAAACCTCCTTATGTATTAAAAGCAGATGGTTTAGCTGCCGGAAAAGGAGTCGTAATTTTAAACGATTTACAAGAAGCTAAAGATGAACTAAAATCGATGCTTCATGACCAAAAATTTGGTGATGCAAGCCGCAAAGTCGTTATTGAAGAGTTTTTAAAAGGAATTGAAATGAGCTCTTTTGTTTTAACTGATGGTAAAAATTATGTTACGCTTCCAAATGCAAAAGATTATAAACGAATTGGTGAAGCAGACACCGGATTAAATACTGGCGGAATGGGAGCAATTTCACCCGTTTCATTTGCAAATGACGATTTCCTTACCAAAGTTGAAGAACGCGTAATAAAACGCACCATAGAGGGTTTAAAGAAGGATAACATTCCTTTTGTTGGATTTATTTTCTTCGGATTAATAAATGTTGATGGAAATCCTATGGTAATTGAATATAATGTTAGAATGGGTGATCCTGAAACTGAAGTGGTAATTCCTAGAATTAAATCTGATTTTTTAGAACTTTTAATAGCGGCATCTCAACAAAAATTAGATCAGGTTAATATTGAAATTGACAATCGTGCTGCAACTACTGTAATGTTAGTTTCGGGTGGATATCCAGAAACCTATCAAAATGGAAAAATAATTTCAGGTATAGAAAACGTTAAGGATTCAATTGTATTTCATGCAGGAACCAAAAATCAAGATCATAAAATTCTGACTAACGGTGGTCGAGTTTTAGCAGTTACATCTTATGGTAATGATTTTAATGAAGCATTAAAAACATCCTATAAAAACATTTCAAAAATCCAATTTGAAGGAATGTATTATAGAAAAGATATCGGTTTTGATTTATAAGTTGAAAGTTAGAATGTTAAAAAGTTAAAAAGTTTGGGGAGTGTTCAATAAACTGTGTCATTTCATTTCATTCGCTTTTCACTAAATTGATCTTCATCAATTATGTTAACTAATAGACTCTTCAAAATTAGTAGCTGAAACAATGGCCTCTTTTTTCAATAACGGTTTATTTAAAAATCGCAACACTAATTGTGAAATAGCTATTACATCTGCTTCGCAGTAACGCACTATTCTTTTAAGATCTTGTTCTTGGTAATAAACCTGAGCTACCATACTACCATCTATATCTTCTTTAGGTGATGGAATTCCTAATATAGTGGTGAGCAGTTGTAACGAAGTATAATGTTTATAATCACCAAATTTCCACAATTCTAAAGTGTCAATATGGTTGATTTCCCATGGTTTTTTACCAAATAATTGTAATTTTTCTGGCAATGATATTTGATTGATAATCATTCTCCTGGCAATAAATGGAAAATCAAATTCTTTACCATTGTGCGCACAAAGTACTTGATGAGGTTCTTTAAAATGAGTTTCCAATAATTCTTTAAAGGAAGTTAATAAGGCCGCTTCTTCGCCATAAAATGATTTTACCCTAAATTGTGTCAAAGCTGAATTAGAGAAAAATCCGACTGAAATACAGACTATTTTTCCAAACTCAGCCCAAATTCCTGCTTTGTGGTAAAAGTCAGAAGCACTTGTTTCTTCGTTTCTTTGATATTGTGTTTTGTGGGCAAATAAATCTTGCATTATTGGACTGAGTTGTTCAAATTCTTCAACTTCAGGTACCGTTTCAATGTCTAAAAACAAGATGTTTTCTAGTGTAATTTTTGATAACATAACTTTTCTTTTGATTAAAGATAATTATTTATATTAAAAGATTAAAAGATTAAAAGATTAAAAGATTAAAAGATTAAAAGA
>JAMPYA010000095.1 GCA_023700885.1 Flavobacteriaceae bacterium | reverse complement strand
TTGTAATTTTTTACCTAAAGGATTCAATTTCTCAAGAAGATTTTATGAAGTACCTCAATGCTAAAAATATTTTATTACACTCAATGGGTGAAGGTAAAATGAGAATGGTTAAACACTTAGATTTTACTGAAGATATGTTAAAAATTGTTGTTGATGTACTTAAAACTATGTAAAATTTAAAATAATTGAAATACCGTTTATTATATATCATTTTAATTCTTTTTTTGTCGTGTAAAAGTGACGAAAAGAAACCTATTACTTTAAATAACGATACCATGCAAACAGAAATCGCAACATTTGCCGGAGGATGCTTTTGGTGTACCGAAGCAGTTTATGAACAAATTAAGGGCGTAATTAGCGTTACATCGGGATATACGGGAGGCACTTTTAAAAATCCAACTTATACCGAAATAACTACTGGCAAAACCGGTCATGCTGAGGCTATTCAAATTGAATACAATCCAACCCAAGTTACTTTTAAAGATTTATTATATATCTTTTTTATGACACATGATCCCACAACTTTAAACAGACAAGGTGCAGATGTGGGTACCCAATATCGTTCAGCTGTTTTTTACCACTCTGATTATCAGAAAGGAACGGCATTAACGATGATTCAATTAATCGAAAAAGAAAAGATTTATAAAAATCCGATAGTAACAGAAGTTACACCAGCATCCATTTTTTATAAAGCAGAAGCTTATCATCAAAATTATTATTTCAACAATAAATTTCAACCTTATTGTCAGGTAGTAATCACCCCTAAATTAGATAAATTACAAAAACTATTTAAAGAAAAATTAAAATAGTAGATTTGCCTTGAATTTTATATAATCATATCGATAACCTATGAAAAAAATAAATCTATTTTTTGCGTTAACAGCATTTCTTATAGTATCGCTTAATGCACAAGATTATAAAGTAAAAGGAAATGCTGACTCTTTAGCAACCTACCACGGCAATAAAGAAATTTATGCTATTAAGAATTATGATGACCATTTTAGTAATGAAAAACCTACCAATGTAATTTTGATGATTGGAGATGGAATGGGAACTGCTCAAATATATGCAGGAAAGACTGCTAATAAAGGTGCTTTATTTCTTGATAATTTTAAAAAAACGGGCTTTGTAAGTACCTATTCTTCTGAAGACTATGTCACTGATTCTGCTGCTGGAGGTACCGCAATGGCCTGTGGTGTTAAAACTTATAATGCTGCAATTGGAGTTGACAACAATAAAAAACCAGTAAAATCTATTTTAGAGAAAGTAGCTGAAAAGAAATTGGGTACCGGTTTAGTTTCCACATCAGCTATAACTCATGCTACTCCTGCTGCATTTATTGCACATCAACCGCATAGAAATATGTATGAAGAAATTGCTGCTGATTTTTTAAAAACTAATATAGATGTTTTTATAGGTGGTGGTTATGATCATTTTACAAAACGTAAAGATGGTAGAAATTTAGCAAATGAATTAGCACAAAAAGGATATTCAGTTATACAAGATATCAATCAAATAAAAGATTTTAAAGTTGGTAAGTTAGCGGGGTTAACAGCACCTGAACACAATGAAAGAGTTGGTTTGAGAAAAAATATGTTAGAGACAGCTACTCAGACTGCTTTAAATTTATTATCTCAAAAAAAGAACGGTTTCTTTTTGATGGTAGAAGGTTCTCAAATTGATTGGGGAGGACATGCCAATGATATCACCTATATAGTTGAAGAAATGCTCGATTTTGATAAAGCTATTGGTGTTGTTTTAGAGTTTGCAGCAAAACATAAAAATACTTTGGTAATTGTTACTGCTGATCATGAAACAGGAGGATTAACGCTAAATAAAGGAGATCTGATTGAAGGTACACTTATAGCTAAATTCACAACGGGAAGTCATACCGGTGTTATGGTTCCAATTTTTGCTTTTGGACCCGGAGCTGAACACTTTACCGGAATTATAGATAATACCGATATTCCTAAGAAAATTGAAAAATTAATGAATTTATAAAATAAAAAATCCCGATTTTAATCGGGATTTTTTATGATTTATACTTTAGTTTAAAATCTTTCATTCGTTGTAAAAATTTCTTTTGTTGAGCAGATTTAAAGATTAGTTTAAAATCAAGCGAATCTACAAACGGTCTGTAACCAACTCTTTTAATATCAATTATAATAGGTTTCCATTCTGTTTCTGAGATTTTTTCGATAATAACATTTCCACCACCTCTAAAAATATCTAATGGAAAAAATTGATATTTGATAAAAATATTTTCAATGGTATGGACATGATTCCAAAAAATATCATTATCTATTTTTCCATATTTGATAACTGTTGAAGAATAATCGCCATTATAATCTTTAGGGCGACTCTGCATTAGATTTCCATCTTTTATTTCAGTATGTTTTGGAAGATAGGTTTTTAATGCTGCTGGAAGATTTTGTATAATATGGTATTCCTTTTTATTGGGATTTAGGGTGCCAAATTTTAAGAGAGCAAAAATACAAGCAGGGAATGGAATTTTTAATCCGGCTATTTTTTTAACAACCCATTTTCTATTAATTTTAATTGATAAATCAGAATTTTTTAAAGCATAACAGACTCTAAAATTCCCATCGCCAATTATTGCTCCTTTTTCAATCATTTAAATTGGATTAAAGTTAAGCTTTAAGATTTTCTTTTTCTTTAAAGAAGCGTTTAAATCCAACTCTTGAAAGTGTTTTTTTGCTAAAATTCCAAAAGAAGTCATATAATCCAAAACAATACCCAACTAGTGGTAAAGTTATTTGATAAACTACAAACACTAGTAAAATACGAACAGGCCAAAACAACCATGGGTTTGTTGAATCGTGGTCTAATCCAATAAAATGAGTAAGTGGTCCGGCTATTTTTGCAGCAAAACTTCCGTTTATAGAGAATACTACAAAAACAAGAATTACTTGTAAGTTTGATTTTAATCCCCAGCGTTCTTTCAATTTGTTCATACTTTATAAATAAGGTGGCAAAATTAAGAAATATAATTAAGTATCAATAAAACTAATTCATAAAATCAATTAAGTGATTGTAATTGAATAGATAGTATAAAATTTGCATATTTGTATTCGTTTTAAACTATAGTGTTATGATAAAATATATTTATTTTTTATTGGGGTTAACATTATTTTTATCTTCTTGTAAAATACATTATATTTCAAAACCTTTTAATGATAATGAATCACCTTCGGCGCCTGATTATGCTCATGAAAAGTATTGGGCAGTTTTGCCAAATAAGATACCAAATCAGCTTCAACAATTTATAAATTTAGATTCAATAAAGGAAACAGCAGATATTTTTTATGTGTATCCAACTTTATTTAAAGATTCAAAAAATAGCGCTTGGAATGCCGATGTTAATAACGATAATTTTAATAAAGAAATATTAGATCAGCCAATACATTATCAAGCTTCTGTCTGGGCTGATTTGGGACGATTATATGCGCCTTATTACAGACAGTCTCATTACAGAATTTATATAAAACCCTATACAAATCAGAGCGGATCTTCCTATGAATTGGCCTATAGTGATGTTAAAAATGCTTTCGAATTTTATTTAAAGCATTACAATAAAGGGCGTCCAATAATTATTGCGGCACACAGTCAGGGTAGTGCACACAGTAAACGATTATTAAAAGAGTTTTTTGATGGAAAACCATTACAAAAACAATTGGTAGCAGCTTATATACCCGGAATAAAAGTTATGAAAACTGATTTTAATACACTAAAACCAATGACCTCTCCTGATGAAATTGGAGGTTATTTAGTTTGGAACAGTTATAAAAAAGGAAAAAAACCTAAGAATTTTGAAACTTGGTTTAAAGGAGGCGTTACGTCTAATCCAATTACTTGGAATACCGAAAAACAAGTAGCAATTCAATTTCACAAAGGAACACTTTATACCAATGATAAGATTTACCCTCAAAGTATAAGGGTCGAAGTTACAGACGGTTTATTGTGGGTAAGTGTTCCTAAAGTTCCCAAAAGATTCTTTTTAAGATTTATTTCAGATTATCATTTTGGCGACATCAATTTATATTGGGAAGATATTAGAATTAACGCACAACAACGAATTGATGCATTTTGGAAACAGAAATCTAAGTCAGAAAATCTTTAAATTTTATAACTAATTAATTATCAATATTTTTATTTAATAAATTACAGTCAATTGATAAAAATAATATCATTGATAATTTATTTTTTTTATCGTAAAATTTATTCATAATAAAAATGGGTTCCAGATGAATTCCGTGTAAAACTAATCACTAATATTGTGAAAATTTTGAAGACAAAATGAAAAAAATAGCATTACACTGGCAAATAATAATTGGGATGATTTTAGGCGTATTATTTGCGCTACTAATATCTAATTTTGAATGGGGTAAACAATTTGTAATTGATTGGATTAAACCATTTGGAACCATCTTTATCAATGCACTTAAACTCATTGCAGTACCTTTAATTTTAGCATCTTTAATTAAAGGGGTTTCAGATTTAAAGGACATCTCAAAACTTTCTAAAATTGGAGGAAGAACACTGTTTACATTTATTTTTACGACCGTAATTGCCGTTTCTATCGGATTAGTAATCGTAAATATTATTAATCCTGGAAAGACAATTTCAGAAGAAACTAGAAATCAGCTAGTAGAGAGTTATAGCAATGTTGTAAATAAAAAAATTGAAGCTGCAGTGGTGCAGAGTGAAACGGGGCCATTACAATTTTTAGAAGATATAGTGCCAAGTAATATTTTTGCTGCTGCGACAGATAATAGTCAAATGTTGCAAGTTATTTTCTTTGCCATTCTTTTTGGAATAGGTTTGATATTAATTCCTGAAGAAAAATCAAAACCAGTTAAAGCTTTTTTTGATGGCTTTAATGAGGTCATATTAAAATTAATAGATTTAATTATGTTAGCAGCTCCACTAGGTGTTTTTGCTTTATTAGCTGCGTTAGTTGTAGAAGCTCCAAATTCAGATTTATTTATTGCTTTGATGTGGTATTCAATTAGTGTTTTATCAGGTTTATTATTAATGATTGGTTTTTATGTGATGATGGTAAAAGTGTTCACTAAAAAGTCTCCCAAGTTTTTTCTACAAGGAATAGCGCCCGCCCAATTGTTGGCCTTTTCTACTAGTTCAAGTGCAGCAACTTTGCCTGTAACTATGGAGTGTGTAGAGGAACATTTAGGGGTAGATAATGAGGTGTCAAGTTTTGTTTTACCGGTTGGAGCAACGATTAATATGGATGGAACAAGTTTGTATCAGGCAGTAGCTGCAGTGTTTATTGCTCAAGCTTTTGGTATGGATTTAAGCCTGACTGCTCAATTAGGAATAATAGTTACCGCAACATTGGCATCAATAGGATCAGCTGCTGTGCCTGGAGCCGGAATGGTAATGTTGGTGATTGTATTAGCACAGGCCGGAATTCCTGAGGCTGGTTTAGCCTTAATTTTTGCGGTGGATCGTCCGTTAGATATGTGTAGAACAACAGTAAATGTATCTGGTGATGCCATGGTATCTATGATAATAGCAAAATCTGTCGGTAAACTTGGGAATCCACATATTAAAAATTGGGATGATAATTATAATGCTTAACGCTATTTTATAAGGATTTTTTAAATAATACCATTAAGTCTTCATGATTATTGTATGTATTTTTTTATCTTACCCTCAAAAATATTAAAATGAGAAAATTAGCACTACACTGGCAAATATTAATAGGAATGGTAACGGGCGTATTATTTGCCTTTTTAATAATTAATTTTGATTGGGGTAAACAATTTGTTGTTGATTGGATTAAACCATTTGGCACAATTTTCATCAATTCACTTAAGTTAATTGCAGTGCCCTTAATTCTTGCTTCACTTATCAAAGGAGTTTCAGATTTAAAAGATATTTCTAAACTATCAAAAATGGGAGGAAGAACCATTGGAATGTATATTTTAACAACTGTAATAGCCGTTTCAATTGGCTTAGCAATTGTAAATATCATTAAACCGGGAAATTCAATTGCTGAGGAGACCAGAAATCAATTGGTAGAAAGTTATAGTGCTGATGCGAGTTCTAAAATTCAAGCTGCAGAAAAACAAAAAGAAGCCGGACCATTACAAGCTTTAGAAGATTTAGTGCCAAGTAATATTTTTGCTGCTGCAAGTGATAACGCCAACATGTTGCAAGTAATTTTCTTTGCTATCATTTTTGGAGTAGGATTAATTTTAATTCCCATTGAAAAGTCTGAATCGGTAAAAAGTTTTTTTGACGGATTTAATGAAGTTATTTTAAAATTAATTGATTTAATAATGCTCACTGCACCTTATGGTGTATTTGCATTATTAGCTGCTTTAGTGGTAGAAGCTCCAAGTGCAGATTTATTTATAGCACTCTTATGGTATGCTTTAAGTGTAGTTCTGGGATTAATTTTGATGATTTGTTTGTATTTATTAATCATATGGATTTTTACCAAGAAATCTCCTAAATTTTTCTTAAATGGAATTATGCCCGCTCAATTATTAGCTTTTTCTACTAGTTCTAGTGCTGCTACTTTACCAGTTACTATGGAAAGAGTAGAAGAACATTTGGGAGTTGATAGTGAAGTTGCCAGTTTTGTTTTACCAATTGGTGCAACTATCAATATGGATGGAACTAGTTTATATCAAGCAGTAGCTGCGGTGTTTATTGCTCAGGCTTTTGGTATGGATTTAAGCCTGACCGCTCAATTAGGAATAATAGTTACCGCAACATTGGCATCAATAGGATCAGCTGCTGTACCTGGAGCCGGAATGGTAATGTTGGTAATTGTATTAGCACAAGCTGGGATTCCAGAAGCAGGTTTAGCATTGATTTTTGCGGTGGATCGTCCACTAGATATGTGTAGAACCACCGTTAATGTTACTGGTGATGCATGTGTTTCTATGATTATAGCTAAGTCTGTTGATAAATTAGGAAAACCTCACGTTAAAGACTGGGATGACTACTACCAAAAAAAATAACAAAAAACTCCTTTAAGGGAGTTTTTTTGTTATAAGCAAATACATCATTCAAGCTGATATAGAATTAATTTATCTAGATATAATTTTAAATGAGCTCTTTTTCTGAGATAAATTTGTCAAATTACATAGTTTTGGCATTTTAATATTAAAACAAGCTAAATGCTAAAATTTTTTAAAAATCTTGCTTTTGTAGAAGGTATATCGGCTATTTTATTATTCTTTTTTGCGATGCCTATGAAATATATTTTTGATAATCCAATTTACGTAAAACATATTGGAATGGCACACGGGATATTGTTTATTGCATACATTACTATTGCTACAATTTTAAAATTTAATCTGAAATGGGAATTGAGAAAATACAGTGTTATTTGTTTAGCTTCAATTCCTCCTTTTGGTACCTTTTATATAGAGAAAAAATATTTTAGAAATATCTAGCTTAAATACAATTAAAACTTGCTTTTAGAAGTTTTTTTTATAGAAATCTATTAAGAAGCTCTTGAGAAGGAATCATGCAAATAGTTCGTTTTCCAAACCAAGAATATCGATTATTTGCAATAAGGTTATACACAAAATTTCGAATAGTCTTAGGAATAAATTTTAAATACCAAAAGTATTTTAAAGGTGTATTTAGATTTTTAAAGATTCTTAAAATAGCATCTGATTTTGTATAAAATATATTATTCTCAAAAAGTATAATGGTATTTGAATTTAGAAAATTAATTTTTTTATCCTTAAAAAAATCAATTGAGAAATTGGAAGTTAATGGTGAAAACATAAAAAATGCCTTAGAATCATTTCTAATTATAAAATTAACAGATGCATTACATAAATTGCATTTTCCGTCAAAAAAAATAATTGCGTTATTCTTTAAATTTTTCATCTTTTAAAGTTACATAATTTGTTTTGATTCGTCTTTTAACAAAATATTTAGTTAATTTTGAAAGGCATTCGCTAAATTCGTAATAAACAATTATACATGATA
>JAMPYA010000094.1 GCA_023700885.1 Flavobacteriaceae bacterium | reverse complement strand
TACATTTGAGGAAGCATAAGTTGATAGCTTGACCGCTTGCGGGATTTAGTTCAACAATGGCTATAATTCAGCGTGGCTTTATAACAAACATGAAAAATAAAATAATCAACAGCTTGATTTCTTTGCGGACAAATCCTGCGGATTTATCCACGCCGAAATCATAGCCTAACCGTTATGCCTCATTGTAGGACGAGACAACAAACAGACAATATTAAGAATGAAAAAAGCAATAGTAATTGGTGCGACATCTGGAATCGGTAAAGGACTTGCAAAACTTTTGGCGGACAACAATTATAAAATTGGCTTGACAGGAAGACGTGTTGAATTGCTAAGTGAATTAAAGAACGAGAATCCAAATTTTTATATAAAATCAATTGACATCAATAACACAAATACTGTTAGACAGAAATTAGATGAACTGACTAAAGAGCTTGGTGGACTTGATTTGTTAATTATCAGTTCGGGCATAGGTGACATAAATGAAAAACTAGACTTTGAAATAGAAAAGCGGACAATAGACACGAATGTATTAGGTTTTACTTGTGTTGCAGATTGGACTTTTAACTATTTTGAAAAACAAAAATCAGGACATTTAGTAGCAATAAGTTCTATTGGCGGACTACGTGGTAGCAGACAAGCTCCTGCATACAATGCGACAAAAGCCTATCAAATAAATTATCTTGAAGGGTTAAGACAAAAGGCTAAAAGACTTAATACATCAATTTTTGTGACAGATATTAGACCCGGACTTGTTGACACAGAAATGGCGAAAGGAGAAGGATTATTTTGGGTAATGCCTGTTGAAAAAACAGTTAGACAAATTTTCCAAGCTATAATCGACAAAAAAAAGGTGGCGTATGTAACAAAACGCTGGAGAGTTATTGCGACTATATTAAAGCACATACCAAGAACGATTTATGACCGAATGTAACCACATAAAAGAACAACGAAGGCATAACAGGCGTTTGGCAAAAAAGCGGGTTCGGTGCTTAAATGAAGCTTTGTGGTTCGTATCAAGTTCATTGCTGGCAGACAGTTTAGTGCTTCGAAATCCGCTTCTTCGCCAAGCGCCAAAACGTTAGCAAACAGTTGAATAATGATAAAAATTAAATATTATAAAGAAAGGTTTAAAAGTAATCTAAGAATTGGATTGTTATTTTTATCAATTGGTGTAATCCTGATAATAATTTCATTCTTTATAGCTGAATTAAAAAACATTTCACTTAAATCAATTGGTTTTGGACAAATTGGATCGGGAATTTTTATACTAATTCTCTATAATTATGAACTAAATAAACAGTATTTAATAATCGAAAATGGTATTATTAAACAAAATTGGCCTTTTGGAAAGAAATTAAATTTGACTGAAATCAAACAGATTAAAAAATTTGCTGGAGACTATATTTTAAAAACAGACAAAAAAGAATTAACAATAAACACGCAAATAATTGACAAAAAATCACTCGTCGACTTGAATGCAGAATTGGAAAAATTAAACGTGGAATGGAAATAACCGTTTGCTAACAATGGCTATAATTCAGCGTGGGTTCAGTAATAGCATTAAAAATTTTAATACATTTAACCTGATTTGCTGGCGCCAGTTCGCTTCGCTCGTGTCTTAGCGGACAAATCCTGCGGATTTATCCACGCCGAAATCATAGCCCAACCGTTAGGCTTTATTTTAGGAGAGACTTCAAAACAGATAGTTACTTGCATTTTGAAATAATTGCATTACCTTTGATACTATCATATGATACTATCAAGACTTAAATAAATGAAACCACCATATAAAATAACTGGAAAGATTTTAAAATTGGTTGCTTCGATTTCGGAAAAAATTGGAGAGGTAAATTCTGCACATTTAAATAAACCACCAACAGAATTAAGAAAGAAAAACAGGATTAAAACAATTCACTCGTCACTTGAAATTGAAGGAAATACCTTGACCATTGAGCAAATAACAGCAATCATTGAAAATAAAAGGGTAATTGGACCAAAAAAACACATTCTGGAAGTTAAAAACGCAATTGCTGTTTATGACTATTTGGACAATTTGAATCCATATAAATTTGAATCATTCTGTGAAGCTCACGGAATATTAATGAACGGACTAATAGAATCAGCAGGCAGACTTAGAAATAAATCGGTTGGAATTGTTAAAGGCTCAGAAGTTGCACATATTGCTCCACCAAGTGGTAAGCTAAAGCCTCTAATGAACGATTTGTTTGACTATTTAAAAAATGACGATGATTTAGTTTTAATAAAAAGTTGTGTGTTTCATTATGAAATGGAATTTATCCATCCATTCATTGACGGGAATGGTAGAATGGGTAGATTATGGCAAACACTTATTTTAAAAGACTCCTATCCTGTTTTTGAATTTCTACCAATTGAAACCTTAATAAAAGAAAGACAAGAACAATACTATGAATCTCTTGGAAAATCAGACAATACTGGAGAATCTACCGCATTTATTGAATTTATGCTTGAAATTATCCTTGAATCACTTGAGGAATTATTAAATATTCAGAATGTTAGCTTAACGAATATTGACCGAATTAATTTATTCAAGTCAATAGTTAAAAACGACTACTTTACACGAAAAGAATATTTAAAGAATTTTAGAGAAATTTCTTCAGCGACAGCAAGTCGGGATTTGAATTTTGCTGTTGAGAATGAAATAATTGAAAAGATTGGAGATAAAAATACAACGAGATATAAATACAAATAAAAAACAAAGCCTTACAAGCAATATAATCAATGTCGGGCGCAGTGGTAGCTTAAAAGCGTCTGCCCCGCGCAAAGTTTTGTAACGGTTGGCAGGAAATTAGCCCGCATTCTGCAACTGGTCATATTGCAAACCGTTGGGCTTCATACTGACAAAAATTTTTACTTTTCAATTATAATCCGATTTTTTTTAAATTTGAAATCAATAAATTATAAATATCACAGTTTTTGACACAAGACAAAATCTGGACAAGTTAGAAAAAGACATAAAATAAATACGAAAGCCGAAGACGTATATAATTTATGCTCAAATCGGATTTAGTACAAACTGACAAAAATTCAATAAAAATTTGTATCGGCGGAAAAATCTCCGATTTTTACGTCGCACAAATCATAATACAAACTCGTTGCCACAAATTGCCAAATGAAAAAATTGATACTCATATTAGTGTTTCTAATTCCGACTCTCCTACTCTCTCAAAACGACTTGAATGAGAATTATATGAATATTTATGTTGTTGTTGCGGATACTTCTCAAGTATATCAAGATTTAAAAATCAAAATGATTGATTTGCGAGAAAAATTGAATATTGAGATTGACACAATGGGGCGCGGATATGACTTAAAAAAAGACTTGATTTGTCTTCCCGAAAATGACCAGGATGAAATGTATGCAGGAGATTATTTTCCGAGAAGATTCCCGAGCAAAACAATTAGCATCGAATATTTGAGTCTATATAACAGAGAATCTGGAGAAAAATCTATTGGAATCATTGTCGGAATATTTGACAACAAAAATAAAGCGGAGAATAGTTTGAAAAAACTGAAAGATTTTACGAATGGAGCTTATATAATAAAAGCAAATATTTATAGGGGATGTTTGCACTAACAGAAAAATTACAATTCGAAAAAAAACTGGGTACAACAATAGTAGCCTTTGCACAAGCCACAAAAATTAGTTTCAAACAATGTCAAAAACTCCTTTTTAAGGAGTTTTTCTTTTTTATTAGGGCCATCCTACTAAGTGTTTAAACAACTCAATGAAGATACCTATTTAAAAATTAATATTTTTTTATCAGGTTTAATTTAAAATAAATACTTCTAAAGTATATTTACAGAATTGATTTAATTAAAAACAATAAACTATATGGATGCAAAAACACAAGTACTAGAAGCAATGAAAAAAGAGGGAACACCTTTAAACGCAGGTAAGATTGTTGAATTGACAAATCTTGATCGTAAAGTTGTAGATAAAGCTATGGCTGATTTAAAAGCTGCTGAATTAATTACTTCTCCCAAAAGATGTTTCTGGCAAGCTAAGTAAAATTGATTTAAAGAAGTAAATAATTTTTTCATTAATTTCACGTAAAGTTTTTAGAAGCAATTAAAAATGTAAGTGCTGTATTTTTATGATTTGGATGTTAAACTCCTTCTCGTAATCACATATAAATTTTATATGTTAGTTACTAAAGATGAGTGTTTTTTAATTCCGGCCTACTGATCTCAGTAAAATCAAAAAATGTTGATGTAAACAATATAGTCAAATAACTTTGGATAGTTAAGAAGTTAGATCTTAGTACATTATCCATATTTATAATAGAATATTAAAATCTGAACAATGAATCATTCAAGAATTTATAAGATGATATTTGCGGGGGTTTATCCTCACTATATCAATAAAGCCGAGAAAAAAGGAAGAACAAAAAAAGAAGTTGATGAAATTATTTTTTGGCTGACAGGGTATGATGAAAAATCATTGAAAAAGCTGTTAGATAATAAAGTTAATTTTGAAACATTTTTTGCCAAGGCACCCCAATTAAACCCAAATGCAACAAAAATAACAGGCGTAATTTGTGGTTATAGAATTGAAGAAATAGAAGATGAATTGATGAAAAAGGTTAGATATTTGGATAAGTTGGTAGATGAATTAGCAAAGGGTAAAGCGATGGATAAAATATTAAGGAAATAAAATAAAAATGAGAACGTTTCCGGAAATAAAAACAAAAAGACTTATTTTAAGAAAAATTGAGGACTTAGACGCTGATATTATTTTATTCTTAAGATCTGATGAATCTGTAACTAAATACATTGAAAGAGCTGAAAACCGTAAAACTAAAAATATGGCTGATGCTTCTAAATTTATTAAAGAAATTAATGAAGCGTTTGAACAACACCAATCGATTTCTTGGGGTATTAGTCTTATAAATAATTCAACAATTATTGGAACTATTTGTTTGTGGAATTTTTCTGAAAACAACAAAATTGCTGAAATTGGCTATGATTTAAATCCGGAATTTCAGGGTATGGGTATTATGAGTGAAGCACTACCAAGGGTAATTGATTTTGGTTTTAAAAAATTAAAATTAAATAGAATAGAAGCATTTACCCATAAGGACAATGAAAATTCTAAAAAACTATTAGTAAATAATGGATTTATTTTTAAGGAAGAGAGAAAAGATGTAGAGAATGATGCCAATATTATTTTTGAAATTGATAAGGAGGCTGTCATTAATTGATTTTAAATCATTGGGTGTATGGAATACGTAATACTTAATTATTTTTTCTTTTTCTTCCATACGGTATTAATTATTTTCAATTCTTTGGGTTGGATTTTTAAAAAATTCAGAAAATGGAATTTAATTACACTTCTACTCACAGTATTTTCGTGGTTCATTCTGGGAATATGGTATGGTTGGGGTTATTGCCCTTGCACTTACTGGCACTGGGAAGTTAGAAGTCAGCTCGGTTTTCAATTAAGCTCAAACTCTTATATTCACTTTCTGATACTAGAATTGACCGGTATCAATATATCAGAAAGTTTGGTTAATAGTATAACGTTCATTGTTTTCTTTTCAAGTCTTTTTTTGAGCTTTTTAGCCAACATTCGTGACTATAAAAGAAAATAAATAAGTAGAATACTATATAGATTTTTTAAAAGTTCTTGGGATAGACGTAAAACATAAACCAAAAAATATCAAATACAATTTAATTTTATCTTTATTTTAAATATATCAGCTAAACACGTATATTTATTTATCAAATCAGGCAGCTTAAAACATCAAATAATCAGCCACTTAAACTATTGCTATGAAAGAAAAAATTCTTGAAAACATCGACAAGCCCGAACAACTGGAAAAATTGTATCGCAATAACAAAATAACTTTTAAGAGAGCATTTCAATTTATTTATCCCGATATTCAGGAAAAGCAAGTAGCTCAGGTTTGGAATGAGCGTTTAAATTTTGAAAATGACGAAATTTCGTGGGGAACAAGCAATGAATTAATTTTCGTTCTAGTTGCGTCACTCCTTGCTGGATTCATTGCTAAAATTCCGGTTTTCACAAATATTTCAGAAGAATTTTTTTATCCGAGAAACATTGGTTTCATCGTTTTTCCGGTTTTGAGCGCTTATTTCTTCTGGAAACAAAAAATTAACACTAAAAAATTAATTATTGTATCAGTCACTTTTTTGATGGCAGTTTTATACATCAATTCGTTACCAAATGACACCAAAAGTGATACACTGATACTTGCCTGTATTCACTTACCATTATTTTTATGGGCAGTTTTAGGCTTTACTTTTATTGGAGTAAAAATGAATGATTTCCAAAGTCGACTTGATTTTCTGAGATATAATGGTGATTTAGTTGTAATGTGTGCTATCATTATTATTGCCGGAGTTTTATTAACAGTCATAACACTTGGACTGTTTACGCTTATTGATATCAAAATAGAAGAATTTTATTTTCAGTACATTATTATTTTAGAAGTAGCCGCTACTCCAATTATCGGAACTTATCTCGTTCAAACGAACCCACAATTAGTAAATAAGGTTTCACCAGTTATTGCTAAAATATTTACACCTCTAGTTCTTGTAACACTAATCATTTATCTATTGGCCGTAATTTGGACAGGAAAAGACCCATACAATGACAGAGAATTTCTTTTAATTTTCAATTTACTATTAATAGGTGTAATGGCAATTATACTTTTCTCTATTGCAGAAATTTTACAAAATAAAAAAAGTAACCTCGGAACTGTACTTTTATTTTTGCTATCAAGCGTTACTATTATTTTAAATGGAATTGCCTTATCTGCCATACTTTTTAGAATTGCCGAATGGGGAATTACCCCAAACAGACTTGCCGTTTTAGGCAGTAATCTTCTTATTTTAACCAATCTTTTAATGGTAACTTTTAGACTTTTTAGGTCAGTTAAAGACAGAGATGAATTAGTAAATGTAGAAAATAGTATTGCCAAATTTTTACCTATTTACGCTGTTTGGACCATCATAGTAACCTTTATGTTTCCATTATTATTCAACTTTAAATAACTTTAAAAGAAAATAAGACATTAAACCACTAAATCAAGCATAATCTATACTAGATGGAAATAATAAACATAAAAAAAGTTGAACTAAACGAAATTGATGATTTACAAAAAATCAGCAGACAAACTTTTGCTGAAACTTTTTCTTCGGACAATAGTTCAGATAATATGAAAGTTTACTTAGAACAAGAATTATCATCAGAAAAATTAATGTCTGAATTATCCAACATAAACACTGAGTTTTATTTTGCTAAAAGTGCCCATAAAGTAATTGGATATTTAAAACTAAACTTTGGAAGATCTCAAAAAGAAATACAAGATGAAAAGGCTGTTGAAATAGAGCGTATTTATGTTTTAAAAGAGTTCTACGGAAAACAGATAGGGCAAAAGCTCTACGATAAAGCAATTCAAATTGCAAGGCAGAAAAATGCTGATTATGTGTGGTTAGGTGTTTGGGAGAAAAATCCGAGAGCCATCAGATTTTATCAAAAAAATGGTTTCATAGCATTTGACAAACATCTATTTAAATTAGGAGATGATGAACAGACTGATATTATGATGAAACTAAAATTGAATTAATAATACCAATAGTCAAAATCGTTTAAAATTGATATCTTTATAAGAATAAAGCTATTCCTGCACGATACATTGCTAATAGAGCGCTTGTATTATATGTGAATTTTAATTTAATATGGCATCATAATGGGTAAATACTTATCGCTTTTTTTAACGTTAATTACATTTATTTATTTTAGTACTTATTTCATAAGTTGTAATACTCCTAAAACCATGATTGATAAAACTACCGTAAAGGAATTAGATATTCAAAAATATTTAGGACTCTGGTATGAAATTGCAAGATACGATCATAGTTTTGAACGTGTTCTAGTTGGAGTTACCGCAGCCTATTCCATGCGTGACGATGGTAAGTTAAAAGTGATTAACAGCGGTTATAAAAATAGTTTAGAAGGTGAATTTTCTCAGGCTGTCGGAAAGGCTAAAATT
>JAMPYA010000093.1 GCA_023700885.1 Flavobacteriaceae bacterium | reverse complement strand
ATTGCCTCAACATTTTATTTCAGAATTGAGAAACTTCTTTGAAGATTATAAAAAATTGGAACATAAAACTGTGGTGGTTGAAGATTTTTTAAATAGGGAAATTGCCTTAAAAATTTTAAATGATAGTTTTAAATTGTATGATAATTTAAAAAGAAATAAGCAGTAAGAGAAAAAGTTTCAAAGTTTCAAAGTTTAAAGTTAAAATGTAAAAAGTTAAAAAACATTATAAACATTAAAAACTTAAAGCGAAAAGCTTTTATCTTCTTGGATGAAATTTTTCTAATACTTCTTTAAGAAAAGTCCGATCTAAATGCATATATATTTCAGTGGTGGTAATACTTTCATGACCTAACATTTGTTGGATAGCTCTTAAATCTGCTCCTTTTTCAAGTAAATGAGTAGCAAAAGAATGCCTAAAGGTATGTGGACTAATTTTCTTTTTGATACCTGCTCTTTGAGCTAAATCTTTTAATATGATGAAAATCATATTTCTGGTGAGTTGTTTTCCGTTTCTATTTAAAAATAAGGTGTCTTCAAATCCTTTAATTCTGGGAATGTGAACGCGTATATCTTTAATATAAATTTCTATATATTTCTGATTTAATTCGTTGATGGGTATATAGCGTTCTTTGTTACCTTTTCCGTGAACTTTAATAAATCCGTCATCAAAAAATAAATCAGATATTTTTAAAGTAATGAGTTCTGTAACCCGCAATCCGCTTCCATAAAGGGTTTCGAGCATCGCTCTATTTCGTTCTCCTTGTGGGTGACTTAAATCGATATTTTTAATGATTCGGTCAATTTCAACTTCACTTAAGACTTCCGGTAATTTTCTACCAAGTTTGGGCATTTCAATTAAGGCTGTCGGATTGGCAGTTCTATATTTTTCAACGATTAAGTAATCAAAAAAACTGCGTAAACCAGAAATTAATCTAGACTGTGAGCGGGCATTGAGCTGTTTGGATGCTTCATAAATGAAAAACTGGATTTCCTCTCCGTTAATCTGAATTGGATCGGTGGGAGATTCATTTAGAACTAAAAAATTCATGAGTTTTTGTATATCACGCATATAGCTTTCAATGGAGTTTTTTGAAAGTCCCTTTTCAATTTTTAAATACAATTGATAGTCTTTAAGTGCGTCTTGCCATTTCATAAATCAAATATAAGTTAAAAACGTTGATGAAGATCAGTAAAAATGTTGATGAAAATCATCTTTTAAATAAAATGAAGTAGTTAACTTTCATTAAATAAATTACTAATATCATAAAATACAAAATGTTATATGATATGATGAAATTAATTACTAACCAAATTTATTAATTATGAAAAAAAATCTATTGATGATAGTAGCCATGTTGCTATCAAGTTCAGCTTTGTTAGCCCAATCTTGGGATTTTGGATTAAAAGGAGGATTAAATCTTGCAACAATTGTTGGAGATGAAACTTCTGATGTGGATTCTCGCACTTCTTTTTATTTAGGTGGATTTGCAGAAATAAAAATGAGTGATAAATTTGCTTTCCAACCTGAATTTCTTTATTCATCACAAGGTGCTAAGGGTAAAGATGAAGGGACAGATATGACACTTAAACTTGATTATTTAACAATTCCTTTAATGGCTAAATACTATGTAGGTCAAAAATTCTCATTAGACTTTGGTCCACAATTGGCTTTTTTACTTAAAGCTGATGCTGAAACAATGGGAGTTACAGTTGATTTTAAAGATTTTATGAAAAGTTTTGATTTTGGTGTAAATCTAGGATTAGGTTATGAATTGGATAAGTTTGTAATTAATGGACGTTATAATATTGGACTCTCAAATATTTGGGATAATGAGGATGATTTTGGTAAAAATCAAAATTCAGTTATTCAAATAGGTATTGGTTATAAATTTTAATGTATTAGATAATTGTTTAATTGAAGGGCAGATTTATTTGCCCTTTTTTTATATTTTTACACAAATAATTTTATGAAAATTATCATCATCAACGGACCCAACCTCAATTTATTAGGGAAAAGAGAACCAGAAATTTATGGTTCTATTAGTTTCGAAAATTATTTTGAAACATTGAAAGCTCAATTTCCACAAGTTGAATTACATTATTTTCAGTCAAATATAGAAGGTGAACTGATCAATAAATTACAAGAAATTGGTTTTTTATTTGATGGTATTATTCTTAACGCTGCCGCCTATACCCATACTTCTATCGGTATTGGAGATGCCGTTAAATCAATCAAAACTCCCGTAATTGAAGTACATATTTCTAATGTAACGGCTCGAGAACCGTTTAGACACACCTCTTTTATCGCTCCAAATGCAGTCGGAATTATTGCAGGTTTCGGATTGAATTCTTACAATTTGGCAGTGGAAGCTTTTTTGAAAATGTTATAAAAGGAGCTAGCTTGAATTTTGTATCAGGTATGAAGTATCTAGTATCTAGAATTACTTTTAACTTTTAGTTTTAGCCTTTTACCTAAAGTACTGTTCCCACATCACACTTCCCACATCGCTAACTTTTGCTTATAGCTTATAGTCTTTTGTCTTTAATCTTTATGCTTTCGGCTGATTAATATTGATTATAAAAATTGAGCTAGTTTAATTGTAAATCTCATTATTTTGGCCGTATTTTTGTAGTACTTATTACCAAAATTACCATCCGATGAAAAAGAAAATCATAATTTCTGTAGCGTTATTATTTGTTTTTATAATAGTTAGTTTAATAGCCATTCCCTATTTATTTAAAGATAATATTGTAGCTTTTGTTAAAAAGGAAGTTAATAAAGACTTAACAGCCACTGTAGATTTTGACGATGTTGATATTACTTTATTTAGAAGTTTTCCCGATGCAACACTTTTATTAAAAGGAGTTACAATAGTTAATAAAGCTCCTTTTGAAGGAGATTCTCTTTTTTATGCTGCACAAATCAATTTAGATTTTGGAGTAAAACAACTCTTTAAAAAGGATTTAAAATCCTTAGCAGTAAGAGATATTGATGTCAAAAATGCCGTTGTCAAATTAAAGGTAAATGCTGATGGTGTTTCCAATTGGGATATTACAAAACCATCAACGACTCCGGAATTAGAGGAAGTTTCAACTTTTCAGATGAATATTCAACAATATGTAATTCAAAATTCAGCTATCTATTATTTTGATGAAGAAAGCGGTATGGAAATGATTCTTAAAGGATTACAACACAGTGGTACGGGTGATTTTACAGCCTCAAAAGTGGATATTAAAACCACATCAACTGCTGAAGAACTGACTTTTATTATGAACAAAATCCCTTTTATCAATAAAGCAAAAGTGAATTTAGATGCAATATTAGGAGTAGATTTTGATTTAATGCGTTTTAGTTTTAAAGACAATAAAGGATTGCTCAATGATTTAGCTTTAATTTTTGAAGGATTCATTCAAATGAATGAAATTGATATGGATATCGATTTAAACTTTAAAGCTCCACAGGCTGATTTTAAAAGTTTATTATCATTGGTTCCTTCAGCTTACAGTGAGAATTTTGCTGGAGTAAAAGCATCTGGAAAGGCAAATGTTTCAGGTTTTTTCAAAGGAAAATATACCGAAACAACTTTGCCTACTTTTGAAGTGTTAATACAAACACAACAAGCTCAATTTCAATATCCCAATTTGCCGATGGCGGTTCAAAATATCTATTTTGACGGTGCTGTAAAAAATGAAACAGGAAATGTAGAAAATACTTTTTTACAGATCAATGATATGAGATTTACCATTGATAAAGATCAGTTTTTAGCCAAAGGATTGGTTACCAATTTTGTTCATAATCCAACGGTTGATGGTTATTTTAAAGGGACTATCAATTTAGCTAATCTCTCAAAAGCATATCCAGTTTCCAGCACTTTTCCTGTAAAAGGAATTCTTAAAGCAGATGTTAACATCAAAGCAGATCAGCAATCTATAACAAATAATCAATTTAAAAATATCAAAAACTCAGGAGTAATTTCTTTACAAGAGTTTGTTTATGAAGGTGCTGTAATGCCAAAACCTTTTAAAATACAGCAAGCGCATTTAAAATTTGATACACATACTGTTCAGTTAACAGATTTTAATGCTAAAACCGGCGAAAGTGATTTAACGGTAAATGGTCGCTTAGATAATTTCTATGCATTCTTATTTGATGATAAAGAATTGAAAGGAGTATTTAATGCACAATCTAATCAGTTTTTAGTAGCTGATTTTTTACAAAAGGAAACCGATGTTAAGTCGGAAAAACCGACAACTACATCAACTTTTAAGATTCCTAAAAATCTTAATATAACTGCTAACGTCAAAGCTGGCAAGGTGCAGTATGATAATATTAGTATGAAAGAGCTCAGCGGACAGTTATTGATAAAAGATGAAAAAGTGAGTTTTACGAATACCAAAGCGCAGTTGTTGGGTGGCTCAATAGCTATTAACGGAAATGTAAGCACCAAAACACAGCCTGCTACTTTTGATATGGATTTGGGAATTCAAAATTTTGATATTTCAGAGTCTTTCAAAGTATTAGAAACATTTCAATCTATTGCGCCTATTGCCAATGCATTAAAAGGTAAAATAAATACCTCATTTGCTTTAAAAGGTAATTTATCGGATGATATGACTCCGAATCTCAATTCGTTAAGTGGTAATGCGCTAGCGCAATTATTAGTAAATCAAATTGACACTAAAGAATCTAAAGTGTTGAGTTTGATGGAATCGAGTCAGTTGAGTTTTCTGGATGTTAAAAAGCTCAATTTAAAAGATTTAAAAACAGCTGTTACTTTTGCTGATGGAAAAGTTACGCTAAAACCAATTACCTTAAAATGGAATGATATTGCCATGCAAATTAATGGAAGCCACGGATTTGATCAGACATTGAATTACAACTTACAAATGGATTTACCCGCTAAATATTTAGGAAAAGAAGCTTCACAATTTTTATCCAAAATGACGGCAGAAGAACAAGATAAAATTACGGTTCCTTTATCTACAACTATTACAGGATTGATGACTTCACCTCAAATAAAACCTGATATGAAAGGTGCGATGACTGCTTTAACACAAAAAATGGTTGCAACTCAAAAAGATAAATTTGTTGGAAAAGGAACTGAGGCCTTAACTACCTTAATTACTGGTAAAAAAGTTGACGGAGTAAAAGACAGTGTAACAACGACTCCTAAAGAGGCTATTAAAACTAAAACAGATGAGGTTATTAAAAAAGCCTCACAAGATTTATTGAAAGGAGTTTTTGGTAAGAAAACGGTTAAAAAAGATACAGTTAAAAATTAGTAAAGATGAAATGTAAAAAGAATTTTACAATTTATACAACATTAAATCTTCCTCATCATTTGGAATGCGTATGATTTTCTGAAACCGGAGCCCTAATTTTTCAATAAGTTTTTGAGAATCGGTATTCTCTTTGATGGTAATGGCAAAAATTGTTTCGATATTAAAAATTGGTAAGGCCACTTTTAAAAGTTTCTGAGCACTTTCGTATGCATATCCCATTTTTTCAAATTTGGGTAAAAAAGCAAAACCAATATCAATGCCGTCAATACCATCTCGTTTATAAAGTCCGCAGCTGCCGATTTTAGTTCCGTCAAATTTTCTAATAACGGTATAGTTTCCAAAACCTAATTGCTGAAATTGAGGTGTAACTTTTAGTGCTATATATTTCAAAGCATCGTCTATGGTTTTTACATTTCTATCTCCAATATATTGTAGCCACTTGGGAGTATTCATCAACTCAATTAAAAAATTTGCATCTTCATTATCGGTAGGTTTTAATATCAATCGATCGGTTTCAAAAGATTTATAGGTTATCATTTTGTTATTTCTAAGGGTATAAATTAATTTAAAGGCATGCCAAAAAAGGTATATTGAGTAAATAACCTTTTACGTGTATTAGGATTTTTGCTTAAATATACTTTTACAAAGTCTTCTTGCACTTCTACTTGTTTTAAAAGATCACTTAAATTATTTTTTAATAATATTAGATTTGGTTGATTATTGGCACTTATAGCTCCTAAATTATTTAATAAATATTGAGTATTTACAAGTTTTGTTTTGGGCTCTTCAATCATTTTTTTAATCTCTTCATCGGGCTTTATAGGTTTAAATTGCCTATTTCTATAATCAATAAATAGATTAAATTGCTGAATAGCTTCATTATAATCTGCAATTGCTTTGTTAAAATCATCATTCAGTTTAACTTGTTTCAAATACTCTACTTTATTTTTTTTATGATTGTGGATTTCTGCAATCAACTTATTGTTTACACCATTTTGTTCAATTCTTTTAATAGAGGTAATCAATTTTACAGATTCAGTATAGTTTTCATAGGATACAATTTCTTTTTCATAATCAAAAAATGGTTTTGATTTATTGATCAGAGTCAACCCTTTATGAAATTCATCATTAGAAATGGGGTAATTCAAAAATTGCCATAAATAATCAAATGGCATGTGAGAGGTAATTATTTTTGTCGGATCCATTTTATAGAAACGCTCATTAAATTTTTTAACATATTTGCCGTTCATAATATGACCGGCACTCCAAGTTGGATCAAAAACAAACCATTTATTATTGAGGAAAGCAGCACACCAAGCATGAGAGAGTGCATCTATTTTTCCATTTTGTTTGGTGTAACCTTCAATAATTACAGATTTTATTCCAACTTTGGTTGTTATATCATTAAAAACTTCGGCATAATTAATGCAAACACCTTTTCTGGTATTCAGTGTTTTATTGATAATTTCCTCTGGTTTTAGATTTAAATTAATCGTCAGCATATTAATTACATCATAATCAATTTTGGTGGCTGTAAAATAAAATACGGCTCTAATTTTTTCATCATCAGTTTTAAAATTGGTATTGATAAAATGTGCAATTTTTGAAGTTGATTTAGTTAAACTATCGGGTATTTTAGCCATTTTTTGATCGATATATTGAAATGCATTAGGCTTTTGCGCATTACTTAAGAATGAAATAAATAAAAAAATGGTGGTGATATAGTTTTTCATTTCAATGTTCAATTTATTGATGTTTTATAAGGACTATCAATTTAGATGATTTATTTTCTTTTTCTCACTTTTGCTAAGCTCTTTTTGAAGTATCTCTTTATCAATTGCCACGTTATATTTTTCAAAATGTTCAAGTTGAATCGCTCCTTTATCAGTTAAAAAATAAGGAGTAATAAAAGTTTGAGAAAGCCTTAATTTATTATTAGAGTCTTTGGAATTTTTTTTAGATTTTTCTTTTTCCTTGTAGTACACCATCATACTAAAATCATTTGGCAACGAATTAAAAGATTCTTTAATAATTCCGATAGGTGATTGCGGATAAACGGTTTGCCCTAGTCTTGCTAATACTTTTTTATAGGCAAAACCCGTATAGGTTGCAAAAGTTCCGTCTGCATGTTCAACAGTAATATAATTTTTTTTGGAGGTATAAAAACTAATGGTATCTGTTTGAAAATGATCTACAATATGAGTTACAATACCTTTACGAGCAGCAAAAATGGTGTCGACTGTTGAAGCTTTAAATTGATAAGCTTTCCAGTTTTTAGGTAATTCGGCATTAAAAATATCATGATATAAATGGTTAGATTCATAAACACTGATTGTTTTTCCTTTTTGAAATGGTAAAGTGTAAACAAATAAACTGTCTACTTTTGGATTAATTTTACCGTTTACGTAGGTAGCATGAGATGATATAAATGAAATTTCTTTATTTTTATCAATTGGATCTAATTTAAAAAGTTTTCCGGATGATGAATTTACAACTACTTCAAATTTAGTATTATAGGAATTTATTAAATTGGTAAATTCGACCAAAATGGTATAGCTCCCGGGGACTGACTTTTCATAATAGAAATCGATCGAGTTATCCTGATTTCTTTCAGATTTAATTAAAACGGCGTTTTGTTGAGCGAAAATAGTTGTGTTAAAATAAAACAATTCAACAAAAAATAATACCAGCACTAATATTTTTTTCATAGCAATTTAAAAAATAGTTTTTAGCAGTAGATAAAAATAGCTTAATTATTCAATTATTAAATCTTCGTATCAAT